>DLQL01000066.1:0-5430 GCA_002477565.1 Flavobacteriaceae bacterium UBA7433 | reverse complement strand
GAATAGAATCCCAATCCAAAATGACCGATGATTCCTGAATCTTCTACTTTGTCCTTGTATTTGTCGATAAATTCCTCTGCCCCAGAGAAGGCAATTTGGTTGATGTATTTTTCCACTTCCTCTTCGTTCATTCCAATTCCTTGGTCGATGATGCGAAGTGTTTTGGCTTCCTTGTCAGCAATCACTTCAATTTGGGGATTTCCGTATTCTTCGCTGCCAGCTTCTCCCATTGCGATCAGGTGTTTCATTTTGGAAGTTGCGTCTGTCGCATTCGAAATCAATTCTCTTAAAAAGATTTCATGATCCGAGTACAAGAATTTTTTGATCAGGGGGAAAATATTTTCCACAGACACATTGATATTTCCTTTTGCCATAATGATAGGTATTAATGTTTTTAGTTTGTTATTAGTTAATGCCTGCTATTGAGCAAATAAAATACCAAACTTTCTTTTGTGACGTGAAGACAGATTGAACTGACAAGATGACGTATTGAAACCGTGAAATAAGACTTTTGGTTATAGAAGAGGCGGATTTATATTTTCAAGCAACTTGTTTTTTAGGAATTGTAATGGGCCATATAGAAGGGAACTTTTAAAGCCTCTGGTCCTTTGAGCATGTGGGGATAAAAATATTTGTATTTTTTTAAAAAAACCATTTGTGAAGCCCAAAAGGTTTTGTATATTTGCCCTCGGTTTTAGCGCATGGTTTTAGTGCCTATGCTAATCATAATTACAAAGATTTTTAAGACACACGATAATGAGTAAAAGAACATTCCAGCCATCAAAAAGAAAAAGAAGAAACAAACACGGTTTCAGAGAAAGAATGGCTTCCGCCAATGGACGTAAAGTTTTGGCAAGAAGACGTGCGAAAGGAAGAAAGAGACTTTCAGTTTCGTCTGACCCTAGACCGAAGAAATAATGAATTTATATTCTACAAATAAGGTGTTGCTATTTTTTTAGTAACACCTTTTTTTTGAATATATTTACAACGAAAAATTAAAAGAGTACTAAATATCAAGGAAGAGTAGCCGAATTTACTGCACACAAGAAAGGCAATCTTTTGCTACTTATCTGAAAACGAATTGACAGCATGCCAAAAAAAGACAACCTCAAATCGATTTTAATCATAGGTTCTGGACCTATCATCATTGGACAAGCCTGCGAGTTTGATTACTCGGGTTCTCAATCCATCAGGTCACTAAAAGAAGAAGGAATTGAAGTGACTTTGATCAATTCAAATCCAGCGACTATTATGACGGATCCGTCATTGGCGGACAATGTGTATTTGAAACCCTTGACCACCAAGTCCATTATTGAAATTTTAAAAAAACATCCCAATATCGATGCTGTACTGCCAACAATGGGAGGACAGACGGCTTTGAACTTGTGTATTGAAGCCGATGAAAAAGGAATTTGGGAAGATTTTAATATTCAGATGATCGGTGTAGACATTGATGCCATCAATGTGACCGAAGACAGAGAGCAATTTCGAGAATTGATGCTGAAAATTGGAGTTCCAATGGCGCCCCAGGCAACAGCAACTTCTTTTTTGCAAGGAAAAACGATTGCTCAAGAGTTTGGTTTTCCTCTGTGCATCCGTTCTTCTTTTACCTTAGGAGGAGCTGGAGCTGCCATCGTTTACAATGAAGAAGATTTTGACGATTTATTGTACAACGGATTGGAAATTTCACCGATTCATGAGGTAATGATTGACAAAGCCATGATGGGATGGAAAGAATACGAATTGGAATTGTTGCGTGATGCAAATGACAATGTAGTAATTGTTTGTTCTATTGAAAACATGGACCCAATGGGAATTCATACGGGTGACTCTATTACCGTTGCTCCGGCAATGACTTTGAGTGATTCTACTTTCCAAAAAATGCGTGATATGGCAATACATATGATGCGTTCTATTGGAGATTTTGAAGGTGGATGTAACGTGCAATTTGCAGTTTCTCCGGATGAGAAAGAAGATATTATTGCAATTGAAATCAATCCACGTGTATCGCGTTCTTCAGCATTGGCATCAAAAGCCACAGGGTATCCAATTGCAAAAATTGCCACTAAATTAGCTTTAGGTTATCACTTAGATGAATTGAACAATCAAGTAACAGGAAATACTTCTGCTTTATTTGAACCTACCTTGGATTACGTCATTGTAAAAATTCCTCGTTTCAATTTTGATAAATTTGAAGGAGCAGATAGAACTTTAGGCTTGCAAATGAAAGCAGTTGGTGAAGTCATGGGTATTGGACGTTCTTTTCAAGAAGCATTGCACAAAGCAACCCAGTCATTAGAAATCAAACGCAACGGTTTGGGAGCTGATGGAAAAGAAGAAACCCATTACGATACGATCATTTCGAAGCTGACAAATGCTTCTTGGGATCGCGTGTTTTCAATTTATGATGCAATTAAAGCAGGAATATCACTAAAGAAGATCTATGACATCACAAAGATTGACATGTGGTATTTAAAACAATATGAAGAATTGTTTGCCTTGGAAAAAGAAATTTCTTCATTCAAACTAGAGACCCTTTCTAAAGACTTGCTTTTGGAAGCAAAGCAAAAAGGATATGGTGATAGACAAATTGCACATATGCTAGGTTGTTTAGAATCCGAAGTGTACAATAAAAGAGAAGAATTGAATATCAATAGAGTGTATAAATTGGTAGATACTTGTGCCGCAGAATTTGAAGCACAAACACCTTATTTCTATTCTACTTTTGAAAATACGATGACAGTTGCTGGTGGTCAACCCTATGCCTCCAATGAGTCGATTGTCACAGCAAAGAAAAAAGTTGTGGTATTGGGATCAGGTCCCAATCGAATTGGACAGGGAATCGAATTTGATTACTGTTGTGTCCATGGGGTATTGGCTGCCAAAGAAGCAGGCTATGAAACCATCATGATCAACTGCAATCCTGAAACGGTTTCTACTGATTTTGACACGGCTGATAAATTGTATTTTGAGCCCGTATTTTGGGAGCATATCTACGACATCATCAAACATGAAAAACCAGAAGGTGTGATCGTACAATTGGGAGGTCAAACGGCTTTGAAATTGGCGGAAAAACTAGAGGCTTATGGAATTAAGATTTTAGGAACTAGCTTCGAAGCCTTGGATTTGGCAGAAGACAGAGGACGTTTTTCA
Organism: Flavobacteriaceae bacterium UBA7433; assembly: GCA_002477565.1. Lineage (GTDB taxonomy): Bacteria > Bacteroidota > Bacteroidia > Flavobacteriales > Flavobacteriaceae > Flavicella. The sequence goes on along the minus strand of DLQL01000066.1, from coordinate 2,277 downwards.
GACATGTTGACTTCTTTGGACATTCCTTTTCCAAAATTTGGAATTGCTACGAATGCTGACGAAGCTTTGGAAATTGCAGACACCTTGGATTTTCCAATCTTAGTTCGCCCTTCTTATGTGTTGGGTGGACAAGGAATGAAAATTGTCATCAATAAAGAAGAATTGGAACAACACGTGGTCAGCTTGTTGCGTTCCATTCCTGGAAACAAATTGCTGTTAGACCATTATTTGGACGGAGCTATTGAGGCAGAAGCAGATGCAATTTGTGACGCCGATGGAAATGTTTACATCATTGGTATTATGGAGCATATTGAGCCATGTGGTGTGCACTCAGGAGATTCCAATGCTACATTGCCGCCTTTTAATTTAGGAGATTTGGTGATGCAACAAATCAAAGAACACACGCATAAAATAGCGGTAGCGTTAAAAACCGTTGGACTGATCAACATTCAATTTGCCATTAAGGACGATACGGTTTACATTATCGAAGCCAATCCAAGAGCCTCTCGTACGGTTCCTTTTATTGCAAAAGCATACGGCGAGCCTTATGTAAATTACGCAACAAAAGTAATGCTAGGCGTGAATAAAGTTACCGACTTTGACTTCAACCCCAAGCTAGAAGGTTACGCTATTAAGCAACCTGTATTCTCTTTCAATAAATTTCCGAACGTTGATAAAAAGCTCGGTCCTGAGATGAAATCTACGGGAGAGAGTATTCTGTTTATCGACGACTTGAAAGACGATGCTTTCTACGAGTTGTACTCAAGAAGAAAAATGTATTTGAACAAATAAGTACCGCACATCAAACCAAAAAGAGCTTCCATTAGGAAGCTCTTTTTGGTTGGTTTTTTTTGTGCTCTTATTCTATGATAAGGGATTGTTGGAAGTTGATTTCCTCTAAATGATAACGGATTTGGTAGGTTCCTGAAGCCAAATCACTTGTGTTAATTTTGTTCTGTCCCGCTTGCAATTGGTCTTTCTTTAGCAAGCGACCCTCGTTGTTGAACAACTCGAACAAAACTCCAGTATGGTCTGATGGGATGTCTACAAAAAACGCGTCTTTTGTAGGATTGGGATAAGAACTCATCTTTCCTTTTCCTGTAGCGTCGACGCCTGAAAGCGTCATGGCTGAGGAGCTGGCTGTGGTGACTTGATCGTTGGAGCTACCACTGCCGTTTCCTGCCACACTGGCGGCATAAAATTCGATGGGGCCTTGGTCTGTATCCGGAGAAGTCCACGTAAATTCCCATTTTCTGCTAGCCGAATTGTCGTGGGTTACATGCTGTCCACCGTCAACCAAATGTGAATTGGTACCAGCGGCAAAACTTCCGGTATCTGTATAGTCACTTGTGCGTTCCGATACAATTTGAAAACCGTGGTTGTTGGCAGTAGATCCGATCACTTCCACAGTGATGTTGTAAGAAGTGTTCAGGGCATAGCCACCAGAAGGAATGTCAGTAAGGATGTCTAAGGAGGCGCCGTAATTTGACGACCCACCATGACAGGCGGTACAAGTAGTACCGTTCCCTCCGGGAGAACCACTGTAAGCACCAGTTTTTCCTGAGGAATTAGAAAGAAATAACAAAGAAAAGATGGGGGTTGCCATCAGTGCGATTTTAAAGAAAGTAGATTTTTTCATGGGGATTGTTTTTTATTCAAGAAGGTATCCGTTGTCGATCCAGTTTTTGATCAACTCTTTTTCAGCTGCTGACAAATTATAACTTTTTGGCATTTGATTTGTTTCAATTTGATTCCACGAACCGGAGTAAATAAATCCATCTTTGACTTCTTGGAAAGTAGACAGTGCGATGCCGGCTGATTTGCTGCTGCTCGAATGACAGCCAGAAGTAGCACAATTGTTGTCAATGATTGTTTTGACATCATTGGTATAGGTGGCTTTGGATTGTGGTTCTGGTTCGTTATCTTTAATGGGGTCGGTTAATTCCGAATCAGAAGCGGAAGAACACGCTGTAAAAAGGAGTGTGAAAAAAAACAAAAAAAATGGAAAGTAGGTGCGTTTCATATATGAGGCTTTGTGAACTGATAAACGTCTCAAAAGATACATAAAAAAAAACAATTCAACACCGTTATTTTCAATTGCACTTGTGTTTCGATACCTTTGCTCATAAAATTTATTCAGATGAACATCATACTCTACGATGGCGCTGTTCGCAACCAATTGTTGCCTTTTACTTACACACGGCCTGTTTGTGAGCTTCGCATTGGAATTTTAACCATCAAAGAAAAGTGGGAATTGTTTTTAGGAACCACTGCAAC
>DLQL01000099.1:25142-34502 GCA_002477565.1 Flavobacteriaceae bacterium UBA7433 | reverse complement strand
TGGTAGCCTCCGATAGACTTATGGAAATAAGAAGTGGCACCGTCACTCATAAAGTTTCCTGTAAAATTGGCAACGCGGTAGTGCCCCGTATCTTTCAAGATCTCTTTGTCAATGGCTGACTTTACAAAAGGCATTTCTATTTTAGAAGCGGGATAAAAATCAGCGGTATTCACATAACGCCTTGCCGTTCCAACCATGTCAAAAAGCAACAAAGCAGCAATGGCAATTAAGAGTGGTGAACGTTGCAAACGCTCTTTTGAAAAAAGCCACAATGCCAAAGTAGTCGCAAAAACAAGCAAAAAAGAACGCAGGCTATCTTCAAAAAAGAGGGTCTTTCGATCGGCTACAATGGCATCGCCCAACCCGTTGAGCAATTGGTTGTAATAAACATCGTTTGCCCCATCAAAACCAAACAAGCTGCTCCCAAAAAGAACAAAGAACAGGCATGTCCCTCCTACGATGTAAAAACTCTTTTTCAAAACGACTTCTTTTGTCTTTGGAGACAATTTTCCATATACAAAAGAATGCAATGCCAACATGCCCAAGAGCGGAATGGTGATTTCTGCTAAAATCTGTATGGAAGAAACGGCTCGAAACTTGTTGTACAAAGGCACATAGTCAATAAAAAAATTGGTCAAAAGAGAAAAGTTCTCCCCCCAACTCATCAGTATGGAAAAGCCTGTGATGGCTACCAAAGCTCTTTTTAGTTTTCCAGGTACTGAGAAAATCCCCAAGACAAAAAGAAAGATAAAAATAGCGCCGATATAGGCGGGTGCGGCAACTATGGGCTGACTTCCCCAATAGGTAGGTACATTTTCTGAAAACTGACGGGCTTGCTTTCGATCTATTTTAGAACTTAAAAAGGCATAGGTATGGGAGTCGGTACCTAAATTTTCACTGTTGGCACCCCCCGTAAAACGAGGAATCAATAAGTTAAACGTTTCCAAAAACCCATAACTGTATTCAGTGATATAGGCTTTTGACAATCCACTGTGTTCTTTTTTAGTTCCCGCTGCTGTAAGGGTCAAATCACTTTTGCCGCGAGTGCTTTGATCGGCATATTCTTTGGTGGCTAACAAACTATGTGCATTCATACCGAGTGCCAGTCCAAAAGCAAGGCACGTAATGCCGACACTTTTGAAAAAGGGAAGCAGTGGTTTTTTTGTCTTCAGTTCGTCCCATAAGAAGAACAGCCCCATTAGGAGCAATGCCAAGAGCAGGTAATACGTCATTTGTGGATGACTCGCGTTGATTTCCAAAGCCATTGCGAGGGTCGTTGCTAAAAACCCTTTGAAATATTTTCTTTGAAAAACCCAAAGAAAGCCAAACAACACAAAAGGTATGTAACCGATGGCATGGGCTTTCGCATTGTGACCCACACCCAGAATGATGATGAAATAGGTAGAAAATCCAAAAGCCACCGCTCCAATTCCTGCCAATCTCCAATCCAATTTCAAGCCCAACAACAAGACAAAAAAGCCTACAAAGTACAAAAACAAGTAATCGGCAGGTCGGGGTAAAAACCGGATCAGACTGTCTATTTTCTTGATGTAATCATGGGGGTAATAGGTACTCAACTGGTAGGAAGGCATGCCACCAAAAGCAGCGTCGGTCCAATAGGCTTCTTCGTCGTACCTCGCTCTGTAATCTTGAATTTCTTTGGCCATTCCACGAAATTGCTGGATGTCACTTTGCAATATTTTCTCGCCTTTTAGAACCGGTGAAAAATAAGCCAAGGCGATTCCCATAAAAACAAAAAGAGACAGCAGATAGGGTAAAAACGATTTGGTTTTCATGTGTGTGCGATTCATGTGGAAACTTAGATTTTCAACAACTCTTTGGCGTGCTGCAGAGCAGAAGAGGTCATGGTTTTTCCTCCGAGGATCTCGGCTAGTTCTACCACGCGCTCTTTTTGTGTCAATTTCTTTAAAAATGTCGTCGTCACTCCAGATACCTCTTCTTTGTATACTTTGAAATGACTGCTTCCTTTCGCCGCAATTTGTGGCAAATGTGTGATGGTGATGACCTGCATGTGTGTGCCCATTTCCTGCATCACCTCAGCAATTTTGTTAGAGACTTCACCAGAAACCCCCGTGTCAATCTCATCAAAAAGGATGGTCGGTAACTGTGCGTATTTGGACAAGATCAACTTGACTCCCAACATAATTCTCGAAAGTTCCCCTCCAGAAGCTACTTTTTTCAAAACGTCGTGTGGGATCCCTTTGTTGGCAGAGAACAAAAAATTCAAATGGTCCTTGCCATTGTTCGCAAAGTCAGCAGTGGGCTGCAATGAAATTTGGAAAGTTGCATTTTCCATGCCCAATTTGGCAAGGACGTCTTGCAGCTGCTTGCTGAGCTTTGGAATTGCCGCTTTTCTCCTTTTGTGCAATTGGACGCAAAGTTTGTTCAAAGCAGTTGTACTCTTGACAATGGCTGCTTGTTTTTCTTCTAAAATGGTTGTGGCATTTTCAACACGACTCACTTTGTCTTCCAAATCCAATTGAATTTGCAACAAGTCGGAAATGGTGGTTGCAGCGTGCTTTTTCTGTAAGGTGTACAGGAGTTGCAAACGTTCGTTTGTGGCTTCAATCGAACCCTCGCTAAAATCGACCTGCTCGTTGGCTTTTTCCAATTCAAAAACCAAATCGTCCAACTCAATTTTCAAACTGTGAATCCGATCTAAAAACGCTTGGTATTCGGGTGCATAGTTGGAAATTTTCTGAAGCGAAGTCTGTATTTGATAAAGGGTGTTCTGCCCCCCGATCTGTTCGTCACTTGCCAAGTGTACGCTTTCGGAAAGCGCCAATTTGATGGCTTCTATATTGGCCAACTTTTCAACGGCAAGTTCCAATTCTTCTTGTTCCCCTACTTTGAAACAGGCAGCCTCCAATTCTTGAAACAAGTGGGAATTGTAAGCGTACGCTTGTTGAGAATCCGCTTGCTCTTGCAACAAAGCATTCAAATCATTGTGGAGGCTTTTGTGGGCTTTTAATTGCCTCGCGTAGTCTTGTAAAAGAGATGTGTTGGCCGCCAAAGCATCTACAATTTGAAATTGGTAGGCCGTCTCGGAGAGTTGTGCTGTCGTGTTTTGAGAATGCACGTCGATCAAATGCCCTTTCAAAGCATTCAAGACGGCAAGGGTAACAGGCGTATCGTTGACAAAAGCCCTGGACTTTCCACTGGGCAAAATTTCTCTCCGGATGATGGTTTCCGCTTCGTAGTCCAAATCTTCAGCTTCGAAAAAAGAGTGCAATTGGAGTGCCTCTATCGAAAAAGTAGCCTCGATCACACATTTTTCAGCGCTGTTTTTGAGACTGTTCAAATCTGCTCTGTTGCCTAGCACCAATCCTAATGCCCCTAAAAGAATGGACTTTCCCGCTCCTGTCTCTCCTGTGATGATTGAAAGACCTTCTGAAAAATCGGTCTGCAACGCCTTGATCAAAGCGTAATTGGATATGGATAGTGTTGTTAACAAGGCTGCTGATTTAAAATTAGACTTCCCAAAGTCAGCTGTAAATTTAGCGAAACTTTTTGTGACTTTTTTTAAATCGCAAGGGCAAAATAAAAAATTAAAAAATCTTTATTTGCAAAGAAAAAAGATCAATTGAATTTTTCCCATTTGGAACTGTTGACAGGTGAAATTCGAGACAACAAATTGAACAAATTCTCGGTATCAACTTCGGGGCCGTCTGAAAAAACTGCTGCAATCTCATCGGCTTTGGCATCGAAAAAAGTTCGAACCACAAAAGAGTTTTGATTTCTTCGAAAGAGTTTTTCAAATTTCAACAGAGCTTCTCTGATGGCCAATTTGGATTTTTTGACATCGGAAGCATAGTTGTCAAAACCGCTGCGATGGTAATCGTACAACACCTCTCTGTACTCTTTGTGTTGCATTGCTAAAATCTGATCGATCAAAGCATAGCGGTTCTGTTGGTTCCGTCTTTCTGCCCAGCCTTCATAATTGCTTTGTTGGGCGAGATTGGCAATGTCCAATGCCTGATTGAAATAAGCTTCCCCTCCTTGGGGAGAAAAAGTAGCAGCGTCCACACCCAATATGGTGTAGGCGTAAAAAGACATCAGAGAAATGAGGTTGGACTCAAACATGTTTGGGTTGAAAATCAACGGATCGTATTCGGTGTAATCAAAAGAGATGTCTTTGTCTTTGAAATTAAAAATAGGTGTCTTGTAGGAACTCCCATAAACGGGACGTACTGCATTGACCTGTAAGGTTCCTGAAAAGCTGTTGGAAGTTCGGGAGGTGATGATCAAAGTCATGGCACATTCCACACGCTCCTCCTGCTTGTAGGTCTTGCTCGTCCACATTTGTTTGTTGACAAATTCATTGAGCGCCAATTCCAAGGTTTTGAAAACCTGTCTGTTGGTGCCGCTGACCTGCTCCGAGTTGATTGCAATAACGCACTTCAATTCTTGTGCATTTCCGATGGAGCTCATCAGGAAGAAGGAAAAAAAGAAAAAGCAATACTTAAGCATCTAATTGAGATTGTATGTTGGCAAAAATATCAAAAGCGACAAGTTGCTTTGATTTCAACGCAAATTCGGAAATTTTATTGGTTTTATCAATCAATGTTATTTTATTCGTATCAACCGAAAAACCAGCACCCTTGTCTTTCAAAGAATTGAGGACGATCAGGTCCAAGTTTTTACGACGCAGTTTTTCTTTTGCATTTTCCAATTCGTTCTGTGTTTCCAGAGCAAAACCAACTAAAAACTGTTGTTTCTTTTGCGCTCCCATAGCCGCCAAAATATCTTGTGTTGGCTTGAGGGAAAGACTCAAATTTTCCTCTTTGTTTTTGATTTTTTCTGAACGAGCCGTTAGCGGCGTAAAATCAGCTACTGCAGCAGCAGCAATCGCAATATCTACACTTTCGTAGTGGCTGAAAACAGCCTCGAACATCTCAGCTGCACTGACGACATCTCTTTTCGAAATGAGGGAATGGGAAATCTGCTCCGAGGAGGGTCCAGCAATCAAAAGAACCTCAGCACCCAAATTGGCCGCTTGCTTTGCCAATTCAAAACCCATTTTCCCAGAGGAATGATTTCCGATAAAACGAACCGGATCGATTGCTTCGTAGGTAGGTCCTGCAGTAATCAAAACCTTCTTGCCGTAGAAAGGCAGTTTTTGCACAAGGTCTTTTTCAATAAAATCAACGATTTCTTCTGGTTCAGCCATGCGTCCTTCTCCGACCAAACCGCTGGCCAACTCTCCACTGGCTGCTGGTATGAAAAGGTTTTTAAAAGATTGCAGTTTGGAAATACTTTCTCGGGTACTCGGATGTTTGTACATATCCAAATCCATAGCCGGAGCAAAGTAAACAGGACATTTAGCGGACAAATAAGTAGCCAATAAGAGGTTGTCAGCAGTGCCGGAAGCCATTTTGGAAAGTGTGTTCGCAGTTGCTGGGGCAATGAGCATCAAATCGGCCCAAAGACCCAATTCGACATGGTTATTCCAAAGTTCGTTTTCTTCTTCCTTGCTGTAAAATTCGGAATGAACGGCGTTTTTAGAAAGCGTTGACAAGGTAAGTGGCGTAATAAAATCTTTGGCTGCAGGAGTCATAAGTACTTTAACTTCTGCACCCAATTTGACAAATAACCGTACCAGATGAGCTGTTTTATAAGCGGCAATTCCAGCAGTGATGCCCAATAGAATTTTCTTGCCTTTTAAAACACTCATGTTGCTTACGCTTTTTGTTCGGAGTCTCTGTGGTAAATCTTATCGTTCAACCACTCCTCTACGGCAATGGCATGAGACTTTGGTAGTTTTTCGTAAAATTTTGAAACTTCGATTTGTTCTTTGTTTTCAAAGACCTCGTCCAAACTATCGCTGTAAGTAGCAAATTCATCTAATTTCTCAATCAATTCTTTCTTCAAGTCATTGTTGATTTGAGACGCTCTTTTGGCAATGATAGAAATAGCTTCGTAGATGTTTCCCGTAGGTGCTTCTACTTTTGACTTGTCATACGTTACCGTTGTATCGGCTGCATTGGTGTTTTTGTAATCCATCTTTGTTCAATTTATTAGGTAGTTACTGTATTTTTTTCTTTTTGCAGTTCCCGATATAATTTTTCAGTTTCTGCTAGGTATTTGGAATCGGGGTAATTTCTTTTTAATTTTTCATAAGCCTTGATAGCTGCTTTGATGCGCAGGTTTTTTTTGCGACTTGTACTGTTGACTCCCAATTGATAACTCGCCTTGAATTTGTAATAAAAGGCTTGTTCTCGGTAGGAAGTTCCTAAAAACTCTGAAGTCAAGTTGTCAAAAGCTGCAATTGCAGAATTGAAATAACCAATTTCGTAGTATTGCTTGGCAATCTCAAAAGATTTGGTCTCTAATTTGTGCTGCAGTTCTTGCACCATTCTGTTGCAGGCTGCCAAACGTTTGGAATCAGGGTATGCATTGATGTAGTTTTGAAAAGAACTCAAAGCAATCTTGGTTTCCGATTGGTCCAAACTGTATTTTGGGGATGCTAGAAAGTGACTTTTGGCGACTAAAAAATCTGCCTCTTCCTTTTTTGAACTCTTGGGGTAATTGGTCGCAAACCTTTCAAAATAATAGGCGGCATTGAAATAATCCTTGGTATTGAAATACGATTGTGAAATCATAAACTGAATTCGCTCCATCTGAGGTTTCCCCTTGAAGGAAGGAACTAACATCTCAAAAAGACGCAACGCTTTTTTAAACTCCTTTTGTTCATAGAGGGACGAAGCCATTTTGTACTTTTCTGAAACCGTTCCTTTATTGAGTACTTTGTTGTAGGGACTACAAGCAGTTAGCACCAATATAAACAAAAAAATTGTAAAAGGTTTCATTTTAAGCATCTTGCAAAATTAGGCATTATTTATGGATTATTAAAGTGATTTTTTCAAATGAAAATCAAAAATAAAAATAAGGCCGGTGCCAAGGAAAGACAAGGGAAGGCCGGCCTAAATTTTTGTCAATTCCAAAGGAGTGAAATTTCCTGTAAACGATTTTATTTTGTCTTGAAGTTGGGCGGAAGCAGCAACGAGTGGCAAGCGCACTTGACTGGTGTTTCCAGCAATTTGCAAATCAGACAGCAACGCTTTGATACCTACAGGATTGCCTTCCTCAAAGACCAAGTCAATCACGTCTAGCAATGGATAAAACAATTGATAAGCTTCTTTGGCGCTCCCCGAAAGTCCATAACGAATCATGTCTGAAAAGGTTTTTGGATATGCTTGTCCCAAAACAGAAATCACACCGGAACCGCCTGCTAAGGTCATCGGCAGGGCGATCATGTCATCCCCCGAAATGACCAAAAAATCTTTTGGAACGGATTGCAGCAAACGCATCGCCTGCTCTAGGTCACCCGCAGCTTCCTTGATTCCGAGAATATTTTTGGAGGACTGGGCCAATCGAACCACAGTTTCAACAGCGATGTTGGAGCTAGTTCTTCCTGGAACATTGTACAGAATTACAGGAACGGGACAGGCTGTTGCCACCTCCATAAAATGCTGAAATATGCCTTCTTGTGAAGGCTTGTTGTAGTATGGGGAAACGGACAAGACCGCGTCAAACCCAGATAAATTTGAAGACTGAAGCTCTTCTACAACTGCCGCAGTGTGGTTGCCACCGACTCCCAATACAAGAGGGACACGTCCGTTGTTGACAGCTATTATTTTCTTTTTTACAAGTTCTTTTTCAGCAGAGCTGAGCGTCACAGGCTCTCCAGTAGTCCCCAATACCACCAAGTAATCGACACCGTTATCAATCTGGTGATTGACCAACTGCTCCAAAGCGATATAGTCCACCATTCTGTCTTTGTCAAACGGCGTGACCAAGGCGATCCCTGTTCCTAAAAATGCTTGCATTATATCTTCTTTAAAATCTTTAAATACTTTTCCGCTTCTCGAGTCAAAACCGTTGTGTTTCTCTTGGAATCCGAAACAGACAAATCGTACAGTCTGTTGTCATTTGAAGAAAAACCAATTTTAAACTTCGATTGGGAACGCAAAGTTATTACTTTCCAATACAAATTTTCTTCCAATCCATAATTTATCAACAAGTCGCAGTCAGATTTAACGAATTCCTTTAGCTTGTTTAATTTTAAACTTCCCGACCAGCCGAAATCTTTTTTGGTGATCTCATTTTCCAGATACGTCCGCTTTTTATCAAAAGGACAAAATACCAATACCTCGATATCCCGAGAAGACACGTGAAGTTTCTCTTCTAAATCCATTTGAATCGAAGGGGTTGACAATTGAACCTCGTCGACAAGAACGGCTATTTTTTGAATAGGGTCTTCAGTTAAATTTCGAGGCAATTCGACATAGATTTCCAATTCTTTTTGGAGTTGTTTTTGAAACCAGTACTTTTTAAATTTTTGAAAAATCATCGGATCTAAATCTTACACGAAACCGTGTTTTATTTATTGATTTTTTGAAGGGGTTTTAGAAGTCTTGCCAGGAAAGCACCCCTTCTGTAGGTAAAAATTTTTAGTCGAAACGCTTTCAAACCAACTCAGCAGACAAACCGAGTTCTTGCAATTTGGAACACTTGGGTTTTAGACGGTCATATGCTCCTGTTTTGACGGTGCACTTTCCCTTGTAATGGACCAAAATCGTACATTGTTCGGCTTGTTCCAAAGTGTGCTCACAAACATCCATCAAGGAATCGATGACAAAATCGAAGGTATTGACCTCGTCATTGTGCAATACGATCTCATGTTTCCGAGTTTCCTGCTCCAAAACATCGAAATCTGCTTGTTTTTTCTGTTTTGTACTCATACTTTTTAAATGTATTGTTTAAGATTTCACCTGAGAAACCTATGCAAATTTACGCTTTTTTGACATATTTCAAAGACCTCCAATCGTTTCGTTTTTTGACCGCAACCCGTGTCAGCCCCAAACCGATGGCTTTTGCATCCAAAAGCGGGATGTCAGCTTCGTAAAAACCGCTCAACAACAAAGCTCCTCCCTGGTTCAAACAAGCGACATATACATCCAAATCTCCCATCAAAATATTGCGGTTGATGTTGGCAATGATCAAGTCGTAAGTACGCCCGACCAACAAACTGGCATCTCCTTGATATGCGGTGATCTGACTGCATTGATTTCTAGCAATGTTCTCTAGAGAATTCTCATAACACCACGCATCGATATCGATGGCATCGATTGGACCTGCGCCTTTCATCTCTGAAAATATGGCGAGAATTCCGGTTCCACAACCCATGTCTAAAGTTTTCTTGTGACTGACATCCATCTCTAACAAATGCTGAACCATCATGTGCGTGGTTTCATGGTGCCCCGTTCCAAAACTCATTTTGGGTTCGATGACAATGCTGTAGTCCAAATTTGGATTGTCGTGAAAAGGAGCTCTGAT
>DLQL01000099.1:7003-25087 GCA_002477565.1 Flavobacteriaceae bacterium UBA7433 | reverse complement strand
ATTTCTTCAAACGTATAACTGATGGAAAACTCATCCGAACTCAACACGAAAACACCTTCCAACATGTCTTCGCGCCAATCGTCTTTTTGGATGTAAGCTGTGACCCCATTTTCGTTTTCCACAAAACTCTCAAAACCGGCAAATCCAAGTTCAGCAATCAATATTTCTGTTGCGGGTTCTTTGGGAGTTACCTTGAAATCATAGCCTAAGTAAATTGCATGCATCGCTCAAATAATTTGTGGCAAAGATACATGCAAATCAAAGAGTTTTAGTGGTTTTTTGCACTTTCTTTTTTTGTGGATTTCAGAAATAAGGGTACAAAAAAAAGCGATTCCTAAAAAAGGAATCGCTGTTATACAATTGATTTTGACCGGGTATTATTGAGTAGGTGCTACTTTAACAAGACCTATCAAATAAGGAGGTCGTTTATTGAATGGCTTCAATGATGGCGATAAAATCGGCTGCTTGCAACGCTGCCCCTCCAATCAAACCTCCGTCGACATCTTCTTTTGAAAAGATCTCTTTGGCATTTCCTGGCTTGCAAGATCCTCCGTATAAAATGGACACTTCTTCTGCCAAGGCAGCATCGTATTTGTCTGCGACAATTTTACGAATGAAAGCGTGCATTTCTTGGGCCTGATCTGCTGTTGCAGTTTCTCCAGTCCCAATAGCCCATACTGGCTCGTATGCCAATACTAGCTGTTTCCAAGCGCCTGCATCTAAAGAAAATAGGGCATTTGAAATTTGAGATTCCACTACTGCAAAATGATTTTCTGACTTGCGGTCTTCTAACAATTCTCCAAAACAAAAAATAACTTCCAATCCGTTGGCCAAAGCAGCAGTTACTTTTTCTGCCAACAAAGCATCCGTTTCTCCAAAGTACTCACGACGTTCTGAATGTCCTAAAATCACAGATTTTAAGCCGATAGAAGTCAACATTTCTGCAGAAATCTCACCTGTAAAGGCACCACTTTTTGCTTGGTGCATGTTTTGAGCCGCTACTTCGACTACAGAACCCGAAACAACTTCATGGACTGCTGTCAAATTGACAAATGTCGGTGCTACGACAACACGTGTGTTTTGTAATGATTTATCTTTCAATCCTGCGACCAACTCGTTTGCCAATGTTTTAGAGGCGTTTGCATCGTTGTTCATTTTCCAGTTTCCTGCAACTATTTTACTTCTCATGGTTTGATTTTTTATTTGTTTGTTTTATTGCTTAAGGTTTTTGTTTTAATTACTTGCTTTCTTTAAAAGGGCTTCTATTCGAACATCTGTCGCTTTAATGGCTTTGTACAGCAGGATTTTACCTTCTTTGTCCAAGACCATATAACGAGGGATCCAATCCACGGCAACGGCCCTACAAAAGTCGCTTTTCCTTCCAGAAGGAATAAAATAATGCGCCCCTTCTACACCAAATCGTGCGATGCCTTTTTTCCAAGAATCTGGTGTTCTGTCCAAAGAGAAAAATACGTAGGCGATGTCTTTTCCATAGGTTTGCTGCAATTCTTTTACTTTGGGCAAACCGGCAATACAATCACCACACCAAGAGGCCCAAATGTCCAAGACCACAATTTTTCCATTGTACTGAGACAATACTTCTTCGACCGTTTTTTCTAGCCCATCAAAAGTCAATAAAGTGTCTTTCAAGGCTTTTTCAGGAAAATGAGTCTTCTCTTGCGCTGTTGAGCAAGCACCGAGAACCATCAGAAATAAATACAAAACATGTTTCATAACGGAATTCATTTGCGTTTAAAAGATTGGCTTAGGTCTTCGCACGCACAAACTTACATTTATTTGATAATATAGAACGTGAAGTCGCTTTTTCATTTGCGCAAACGTTTTCGAATTGGCAACATCCGAAACTCTTAGGAGTTTCCGATTTTAGGATCCAACCAACCGTAAAGTACGTCCACACATATATTGATCAAAACAAACAAACTCGCCACCAACAAAACAGCACCCATCAACACCGGTTGATCAAGTGTGTTCAAAGCGTCTACAATTTCTTTTCCCAAACCGTTCCAATTAAAAATATACTCCACAAAAACGGCACCTGCCAACAGAGAGGCAAACCAACCTGAAACAGCGGTGACAACTGGATTTAGTGCGTTTTTCATCGCGTGTCTGCAAACGATTTGCCAATCGTTCAACCCTTTTGCCTTCGCGGTTCTTATGTAATCTTGCCCGAACACTTCGAGGAGAGAATTGCGCATCAACTGAACGATAACCGCCAAAGGACGGATGCCCAATACCACAGCAGGCAACACTAAGTTTTTCCATTGAATAAAAACACCTTCTCCAAAATCATCCACGGCATACAAGCTTCCCGTCATGTTCAAATGAGTGTATTTTTTCAATACAAAACCAAACAACCATGCAAATACAATGGCTGACAAAAAAGAAGGAACACTCATTCCCAAGGTGCTAAAAAAAGCTATAGAACGATCAAAAAAGGTATCCTTGTACAAAGCAGCAAGCACTCCAAAAAAAACACCTAACAACAAGGCTATTCCAATTGCACTCAACGCCAGGATAGCCGTATTGGGAAAGGTCTCTTGGAGAACCTCAGCCACTGGCTTGCCATTTTTCTGAAAAGAGGCGCGGAGGTACGGAACTTTCAAAACCAAGTCAAAAGTTCCAAAAGAAGCAACGACAAAAGGTTTGTATTTATCACTCGCCAATGCCGTGTAATTTCCCTCATTTTTGCTGTGTAAAGAAAGTGGCGACAAGTCGTTTATGTAATACATGTATTGCACCGATACCGGCTGGTCAAATCCGTACTTTTTTTTGATCTGCACCAATTGTGTTGCGTCCTGACGTTCATCCAGCAACATTCGAGCTGGATCTCCAGGCAGCACATGAAACAAGAAAAAAACCGCAGAAACCACTCCAAACAAAGTCAAAAGACCGTAAAAAAATTTCTGTAAAATCGTTGCAAACATGTAAAAGCTAAGTTTTTACAAATGTATAAAAATATGCCCACCTATAAGGACGAATAGAACTCTCTGAAACAACGCATGACCACTCTGAGAAGTTTGCATGATTTTTAGTGCATGTAAAGAAAGTGGTTCTCAAAAAAAGCAGCCGAAATTGCAATCGGCATTTCGGAGCAAAAGTATCGGAATGGAAATCTAAGTAAAACATTCATTAACTGTGTACCTTCGCACAAAGCACCAACCAACAACGCTGTTCAAAATCCAAATGCGGCATACTCCTTAATTTAATTTGTCCAAAACAAACACGAAGACAGCTGCAAAATTCCCTTCAAAACTCGGAGCATTTCAGTATCTTTGGTTTTTTCTTTTTTATGGCAAACCAACAAGAGTATATTGACGTTTTAGGCGCGAGAGCACACAACCTGAAAAACATCGACGTTCGCATTCCTAGAGAAAAGCTAGTCGTCATTACGGGACTGAGCGGCAGTGGCAAATCTTCCTTGGCTTTTGACACCATTTATGCAGAAGGACAACGCAGGTATATCGAAACTTTTTCTGCCTATGCACGTCAGTTTTTAGGAGGACTTGAACGTCCTGACGTAGACAAAATAGACGGCTTGTCTCCCGTGATTGCCATCGAACAAAAAACAACCAACAAAAACCCGCGTTCCACCGTTGGAACGATCACAGAAATCTACGACTTTCTCAGATTGTTATTCGCACGCGCGGCGGATGCCTATTCGTATACAACCGACGAAAAAATGGTCCGCTACAACAACGAACAGATTTTAGAATTGATCTTGCGAGACTACCAAGAAAAAAAGACCATTCTCCTTGCTCCCGTTGTCAAATCTCGCAAAGGCCATTACCGTGAATTGTTTGTTCAAATTGCCAAACAAGGCTTCACAAAGGTACGTGTGGACGGAACGATACAAGACATTGTCCCCGGCATGCGCTTGGACCGCTACAAAACCCACGACATCGAAATTGTCATCGACCGACTGCTGGTGAACAAAGCCTCCCAAAAACGATTGGAAGAAAGCATCAAAACCGCCTTGTACGCTGGAGACAACATCCTGATGGCCTTGGATTTTGAAGGAGATACGCCTCGGTATTTCAGTAAAAATTTGATGTGTCCCACATCTGGAATCGCCTATCCGAATCCGGAACCCAACACCTTTTCCTTCAACTCCCCAAAGGGAGCTTGCGATTATTGTAATGGCTTGGGTGTCAAAAATGAAGTCAGCAAACTGAAAATCATTCCCGACACCAAGGAATCAATTGCAGGAGGTGGACTTGCGCCTTTAGGTCCCCAAAAAAACAGTTGGATTTTCAAACAGCTACAACTGATTGCCGATCGCTTCCATTTCAACCTGAACGATCCGATTCATAAAATCCCAAAAGAGGCTTTGGAAATCATCTTACACGGCGGCAATGAACGTTTTGAAATCAACTCCAAAACACTGGGAGTGACCCGAAACTACGAAATCGATTTTGAAGGCGTGACCGCTTTTATCTCTAGCCAATACGACAACAGCGACTCCGCTTCTATCAAAAGATGGGCAAAGAGTTATATGGACGAAATCACATGTCCAAAATGTGATGGCAACCGTTTGAAAAAAGAAGCGTTGCACTTTAAAGTAAACGGAAAAAACATATCCGAACTGGCAAAAATGGACGCTGTAGACTTGGGCAATTGGTTTGCCGAATTGCCCTCAAAACTATCGGAAAAACAACAGTTAATTGCTTCCGAAATATTAAAAGAAATCGAAACACGCATTCAATTTCTATTGGATGTAGGATTGGATTACCTCACCTTGAACCGTACTTCCAAATCCTTGTCAGGAGGAGAAGCACAACGCATCCGACTGGCCACCCAAATCGGATCTCAGTTGGTCGGCGTCTTGTACATCTTAGACGAACCTAGCATTGGACTGCACCAAAGAGACAACGAACGCTTGATACGGTCCCTAGAAAAGCTGAGAGATTTGGGCAATTCCGTTTTGGTCGTCGAACACGACAAAGACATGATGGAATGTGCGGACTACGTGCTCGACATTGGACCTGGAGCGGGAAAACACGGTGGCGAAATTGTCAGTGAAGGAAGTTTTGAAGAACTAAAAAGCCATGCCACCTTAACGGCAGACTACCTCACAAATCGGAAAAAAATAGAAACCCCTTCGAAAAGAAGAAATGGAAACGGCAAAGAATTGCTCCTCAAAGGCGCTACAGGCAACAACCTGAAAAATGTCTCTGCTCAGTTTCCACTTGGTAAAATGATTTGTGTGACGGGTGTTTCTGGAAGTGGAAAGTCCACCTTGATCAACAGGACACTCTACCCGATTCTCAACCAACACATCTACCGTTCTGTCAAAGAACCCCTGCCCTACAAATCAATTTTAGGACTCGAACACATCGACAAGATCATCGATATCGACCAAGCACCCATCGGAAGAACACCTCGTTCAAACCCCGCCACTTATACAGGTGCTTTTAGTGAAATCCGTTCTCTTTTTGCCAAAACACCTGAATCCATGATCCGAGGCTACAAAGCGGGAAGGTTTTCGTTCAATGTGAAAGCAGGCCGATGTGAAACTTGCCAAGGAGCAGGGGTTCGCATCATCGAGATGAATTTTTTACCTGATGTACACGTGACTTGTGACACCTGTCAAGGAAAAAGATTCAACAGAGAAACTTTGGAAATTCGGTTCAAAGGAAAATCCATTTCTGATGTCTTAAACATGACCATCAATGAGGCCGTCCTTTTTTTTCAATCGGTTCCGAAAATTTACAACAAAATTAAAACAATCCAAGAGGTCGGTTTGGGCTACATCACTTTGGGACAACAATCGACTACGCTCTCCGGCGGAGAGGCACAACGGATCAAATTGGCCGCAGAACTTTCCAAAAGAGACACAGGAAACACCTTTTACATACTGGATGAACCGACCACCGGTTTGCACTTTGAAGACATCAACGTATTGATGAAGGTCTTGAATACTTTGGCTGACAAAGGCAACACAGTGCTGATTATCGAACACAATATGGATGTCATCAAATTGGCAGATCACATCATTGATGTAGGACCAGAAGGAGGCAAAAATGGTGGGCGTATTTTGTGTACGGGGACTCCAGAAGAAATTGCGCGTCATCGAAAAAGCCACACAGCCAAATTCTTAAAAAAAGAACTTGGCATTTCTTAATGTCCCTGCAGTCACCATTTTGAGAAACGCACATTTGTCATGACACCGCTAAAAACATTGGCATTTCTCTAAAAAAAACATATCTTGTCTCACTTCCAATCCTAAAAAATTATTCCATGAGCCCAAACGAAGACAGAAAAATCCGAGAACATTTTACGCCCAAAACTTGGAACGAAATCAAGACAAATGATTCTTGGGCCATTTTTAAAATCATGTCCGAATTCGTAGATGGATACGAACGACTCAGTAAGATTGGCCCGTGTGTCAGTATTTTTGGTTCTGCCAGAACCAAACCAGGAGAAGAAAATTATATTTTGGCAGAAGAAATTGCTTTCAAACTAACCCAAAGCGGGTTTGGAATCATCACAGGAGGTGGTCCCGGAATTATGGAAGCCGGAAACAAAGGAGCACATCGAGGAAACGGGCTTTCAGTGGGATTGAACATCGACTTGCCTTTTGAGCAACACGACAATGCATGGATCAACAGCGACATGAGTTTGGAATTTGACTATTTCTTTGTTCGCAAGGTCATGTTTGTCAAATACTCCCAAGGATTCATTGTCATGCCTGGTGGTTTTGGCACCTTGGACGAGCTTTTTGAAGCCATCACCCTAATCCAAACCAAAAAAATTGGACGATTTCCTATCATACTTGTCGGCACTGAATTTTGGTCGGGTCTCTTGGACTGGATTCAGACCAGATTGTTAAAAGAACACAGTACCATCAGTGCGGAAGACCTGAACCTCTTTCGGGTGGTAGACACTGCAGATGAAGCCGTCGAACACCTCAACAAGTTCTACGCAAAACACAGTCTCAAACCCAACTTTTAAACCCCTAAGCTTGACTGGAAAAGTTTCGAGAAAACTTGATTTTGCTAGTTCAAATACCTACTACACTTTTGTCTTGAAAAAACCGTATATTTGCAAAAGCAAAAAATCCACGTTTTCATGACTGCGATATCTCTTGAAATTTCTCCAAAAAACATTTCTTTTCTACAATTCAAAGAAGAGATTTTAAAAGACTACTACACCGCTGTTTTGAGCAGAGAGTGCAGCCTTTTGGGTCGAAAAGAAGTGTTGACTGGGAAAGCAAAATTTGGAATTTTTGGTGATGGCAAAGAGCTGCCACAAATCGCCATGGCCAAAGCCTTTGAAAAAGGTGACTGGAGGTCTGGTTACTACCGAGACCAAACATTTATGATGGCGATTGGAGAATTTACACCGCGCCAATTTTTTGCAGGCTTGTATGCACATACGGACATCAAAGCAGAACCTTTTTCTGGCGGACGGCAAATGGGAGGACATTACGCCACTCACAGTCTGAATCAAGACGGCAGTTGGAAAAACCTAACCGAGCAATACAACACCAGTTCTGATGTTTCTTGTACAGCTGCACAGATGCCGCGTTTGGTAGGACTGGCGTACGCGTCAAAGCTGTATCGAAATGTTGCTTCCCTGCAAAAAGGATTTGATAATTTCTCCATCAAAGGAAATGAAATTGGATGGGGAACCATCGGAAATGCTTCGACAAGTGAAGGACACTTTTTTGAAGCCATCAATGCATCAGGCGTCTTGCAAATCCCTATGGTTACCAGTATTTGGGACGACGAGTACGGCATCTCCGTTCACGCAAAATACCAAACCACCAAAGAAAACATCTCGGAAGTTTTGAAAGGGTTCCAAAGAGACCCGAAAAACAAAGGTTTGGAAATCTTAAGAGTCAACGGTTGGGATTACGTTCAACTGATGGACACCTATCGCAAAGCAGCTGAAATTGCGAGAAGAGAACATGTACCTGTACTCATACACGTTCAAGAATTGACCCAACCCCAAGGTCACTCCTCCTCTGGATCACACGAACGCTACAAAAGTTCAGAACGCTTGGATTGGGAAAAGAACTTTGATTGCAACCTCAAGTTTCGCGAGTGGATTCTCGATTTTGAACTCGACAACGGAGACGGAACTACTTTGAAATTTGTCGATGGAGAAGCTGCGCTTCTCGCATTGGAAAAACAAGCAAAAAAAGAAGTCCTTCAGGCAAAGAAGGAAGCTTGGAGTGCTTTTTTGAAACCCCTGAGAAAAGAACAACAAGAATTGATTGAATTGATGGATGCGGCAAGCAAAAAGAGCAGCAACAAACAATTTATTTCAAAACTAAAAAACGATTTGGCGGGTCTCACAGAGCCCTCTAGAAAAGATATTTATTCAACGGCACGAAAGGCAATGCCTCTTTTGAGAAATGAAACCTCTTCCGAAAAACAAGCCCTTCAGCAATGGTTGCTCGCCAATAAAAAAACAACACAAGATCGCTACAGTACCCAACTGTACAACGATACAGGCAACGGCGTGAGCACCATCAAAGAAATTCATCCTACCTACCCAAAGGAAACCAAGGAGGTGGATGCCCGCATCATCATTCGAGATAATTTCGATGCGCTTTTGAGTCAAATCCCCGAGTTGTTTATTTTTGGAGAAGATGCTGGAAAAATTGGAGACGTCAATCAAGGATTGGAAAACCTTCAAGCCAAATTTGGAGAAGACCGAGTGACCGATACCGGAATTCGAGAATCTACCATTATAGGTCAAGGGATTGGAATGGCGTTGAGAGGTCTCAGACCCATTGCAGAAATTCAATATTTGGACTATTTGATTTATACCATTCAAACTTTGAGTGACGATTTGGCCTGTCTGCGGTACCGTACTTTTGGCAAACAGAAAGCACCGTTAATCATCCGAACGCGTGGACACCGTTTGGAAGGAATTTGGCATTCGGGATCCCCCATGTCTATGATTTTAGGGACCTTGAGAGGGGTGCATTTGCTGGTGCCAAGAAACATGACCAAAGCCGCTGGGTTTTACAACACGCTTTTAAAAGGAGACGAACCTGCAGTCGTAATTGAAAATCTAAACGGCTACCGCCTCAAAGAGCAGCTACCTGAAAACCTGGGAGCTTTTACCACCCCAATCGGGTATGTAGAGACCGTTAAAGAGGGAAAAGACATCACCCTTGTTTCTTATGGATCTACTTTGAAAATAGTTCAGGACACTGCAATCGATTTGGCTCAAGTAGGCATCGATGTAGAGATCATTGATGTTCAAAGTTTGATGCCTTTTGACCTCAACCACGACATCGCTAAAAGTATTGAAAAAACAAATCGCTTGTTGGTCATCGACGAAGATGTGCCCGGTGGCGCCTCGGCATACATTCTTCAAAAAATCATTGACGAACAAAACGCGTATCAATTCCTGGACAGCAAACCGAGCACTTTGAGTGCAAAAGCCCATAGACCAGCCTACGGAAGTGACGGCGATTATTTTTCAAAACCTTCTAAAGAAGACGTGTTTGAAGCAGCTTATAAGGTAATGAGCGAAGTGAATCCTTCAGCTTACCCCCTCTTGTATTGATTTCAAAACGGTTTTTTCTGTTTTAAAAAAACCCCCAACTCATTTTCTTGTAAAGCTCAACTCTTCCTGGGAACTTCTCCTTTGATTAAAAACAATCCGACAGCGCATTCCAAGCATCTCTGAGGACTGCAATAGTTGTTTTTCATCTCCAACAAGGCTTGTGATTCCAAGGCGTTTAGAGCAGGTGTTTTTAGTTTTCGAAAGTTTTCAAGAATCCTGTTTTTTTCTGGTTTTATTTGCTCTAAGATTGCTGAAATGGTGTCAAAATCTTCTTGACGGTGCACTTTCGCATGGGCGTATTTTATTGGCAGCACTGTGTTGATCAATAAAAGGTCTGTAAAAGAATGGGTGGTTTTTTTTATTCGAAAAGGACTGGTCTTTTCAAATACGTAATGCGTGTTCCAATAGTCGGAAGCGCTTACAGCAAAAAGCTTGTAAAAAGAAGAGAGGTCGTCCAAACGGGTTGTCTTAGAAAACAGCTGTGCTTCCCTTTCGTAGAGACGTGCCAGTTGAGAGATGCGCAATGTCGGGAAATTGGCCGGGCGCAACCGAAAAAACTGAAACTGCCCATTGAACAATGGTTTCAATTGGTGCTTGTGCTTTAGGTAGCAGTATTCCTTTTGCATCTCCTTATATCGAATGTCTTCAGAGGGTTTTTCAAAGAATCCCGCTTGGCCAAGCAACAGGGTTTCAATGCCTCCCGACTGAGATCGTAATTTATTGATCAAAGAAAAATCAAAAGAATGCGCCAAACTAGAAAATGCGGCGGCATTGGTGCGCAAACCAAAATCTTTGGCCAAAAGTTGAAACAAGACAAACTCCCAATTGTTGGAACTCTTCTTTAAAAGTTTTGCGATTTCCAAAGACTTTCTTTCAAAACGTTCCACATACAAACGGGTAATCCACGGACTTTTGACAATGGAAGGAACCGTGGGGAGTTCGCGTTCACAAAGAATCCATTTTTGACGCCCCGAAAAAAGTTGCAAATAGGAATTCAATACATTCGAATCGGTGTTTTTTCGAAGTTCCAGTGTTTCTATCTCTGAGCCGTTTGCACGAAAAATGGGCAGGTCGTATTCCCAGACTACATGGAGAATCACTGCGTCGTAATTGGGGTCTTTTTCATGTTGGTGTGCATACCAGTCAGAAGATTTGATATGTACCTCTACATTTCCTACCCAAGTTTGCGTACCCAACACCAACTTTGCATTGAAGAAATCGGGGCCGCTATTTTTGTTTTGCATCCCCGTTTTGAGGACCTTCAAAGAAACACCTGAGGCGGTACAGGGTTCTGAAGTTCGAAAGAGTTGAAAATTCCAAAGGTATTGAAGGAAATCTTCGCGCAGAGGTACTGTTTTTGAAAAACTTGATTGGGTTTCCATGCTTTTTCTATTTAAGTTACTAAAAACCAACAAGGTAAACACCATCCCTTTGACGATAAAAAATGTACTGTCTCTTTGTAACGGTATAAAATCAATCTCCAAAAAGAAGCGACAGAGATGAAAAATAAACGGCTATTGAATAAAATTCCC
The DNA here is from genome assembly GCA_002477565.1 of Flavobacteriaceae bacterium UBA7433. Lineage (GTDB taxonomy): Bacteria > Bacteroidota > Bacteroidia > Flavobacteriales > Flavobacteriaceae > Flavicella. The sequence continues at coordinate 14,009 of DLQL01000099.1, read as the reverse complement.
GTATTTTTGCAAGGCAATTCTAAAGACAAAAACATGCACATCCTCGACAGTTTGAAATGGCGTTATGCAACCAAAAAATTTGACACTGCTTCACGCCTTTCCGATTCACAACTTACACTTTTAAAAGAAGCCTTCAACCTAACAGCAACCTCCTACGGTTTGCAACCGATCAAGATGTTGGTCGTGCAAAATAAGTCTTTGCGTGAAAAACTGCTTCCCCATTCCTTTGGACAGCGACAGGTGGTTGACGCCTCTCATCTTTTAGTGCTTTGCATCCAAAAAAACTACACTGTTCAAGATGTAGAAAACTATTTCCAACTGCTCAAAAAAGTAAGAAACACATCAGACGAAGTAATGACTCCTTTTAAAAATCACTTGCTGGATCTGGTCTCTAACAAAACGACCGAACAACTTCGTGAAGCTTCTAAATCGCAAGCGTATTTGGCATTGGGAAATCTTTTGACAGTTTGTGCCACACAACAAATAGACAGCTGTCCCATGGAAGGATTTTTACCTAAAAAATACGATGAAATTTTGGATTTGGCTTCCAAAAACTTAGAGGCAGTGCTTTTACTCCCTGTTGGGACGCGCGCCGAAGACGATTACATGGCCTCTCAGAAAAAAGTGAGAAAGCCCCTTGAAGAAAGCGTCATTGATCTCCAGTAAAAGAATCTTTTATGGACCAAAAAATAAGAAACACCGAACCAAAAGCACTTTGGAACCACTTTGCAGATTTGAATGCCATTCCGAGACCTTCTAAGAAAGAAGCGCGCATCGTAGCCTTTGTCATTGCTTTTGCAAAAAAACACCGTTTGGAATACACCGTTGACGATGTCCAAAATGTCATTCTAAAGAAACCAGCTACTGCAGGTATGGAAACTCGTAAGACTGTGGTATTACAAGCTCATTTGGACATGGTACATCAAAAAAATGAGGAGACGGTTTTCGATTTTGACAAGCAAGGCATCCAAATGAAAACAAGCGGAGATTGGATTTCAGCAAATGGAACGACTTTGGGAGCGGACAACGGCATTGGAGTCGCAGCCATTCTCAGTGTTTTGAGTGCTACAGACATCGCCCACCCTGCCCTTGAAGCCCTTTTTACAATTGACGAAGAAACGGGTATGACCGGTGCAATGGGACTCAAAGGAGGACTTCTTACTGGTGAAATTTTACTCAACCTCGACACGGAAGACGACGATGAAATTTCAATTGGCTGTGCCGGTGGCATCGACCTGACAGCAAGATCAAGCTACGAAGAATTTACCACTCCAAAAGACACTGCTGCATTTCGTTTGACGGTAAAAGGATTGCAAGGAGGACATTCTGGAATGGACATCCACAAAGGCTTTGGAAATGCCAACAAAATCATTGCCAGAATCTTGTTGGATGCCTATGCCAATTTTGAAACCTCACTCGCCTCCCTTAAAGGAGGCAGTTTGAGAAATGCAATCCCGAGAGAAAGTGAGGCTGCTCTTGTGGTTAAAAATGTTTTTAAAGAAGCCTTTCTACTTGAGTTTACACAACAGGTGTCTCTGCTGAAAAAGGAACTTTTTGCCATCGAACCGGACTTAGAAATCACTCTAACACCAACGAAACATCCCGAAAAAGTCATGGACGTCCTCGCTCAAAAAAGGTTGATACAAGCCTTGTATGCAACGCACAATGGCGTGTATGCCATGAGCCCTTCCATTCCTGATTTGGTAGAAACATCAAACAATTTGGCGCGAGTAACTGCCTCAGCAGGACGCATTGAGATTGCCTGTCTCACCCGGTCTTTTTCGGAGTCTGGAAAAATGGACATGGCCAATGCGCTGCGCTGTGTATTTGAATTGGCTGATTTTAAAGTCACCCTTTCAGGAGATTATCCCGGATGGGAACCCAATACATCAACAGAAATACTAAAAGTTTTAAAGGAGCGCTACGAAAAATTGTTTCAGTCATCGCCAAAGATCATGGCCTGTCATGCTGGATTGGAATGTGGGATTTTAGGAGCTCACTATCCCAACATGGAAATGATTTCTTTTGGACCAAATATCAGAGGAGCTCATTCTCCGGAAGAAAAAGTAAGCATTTCTTCTACTCAAAAGTTTTGGACTTTTTTAAAAGAAATTCTCAAAAACATTCCGAAAAAATAACCTCTTTCAAAATGAGTACACACAAAACCCTGTCGATGGACAGGGTTTTGTGTGAAAAAACAGTTCTTCTTAGGAGTTTGGATCTTTAGGATCCGTTCCTGCTTGCACTTCATCAATTGTGAGTTTGCCATCATCGTCGTCGTCTTTGTCCAAATGGTCGCTGTAACCATCGCTATCCGTATCAATAAATGAGACATTTCCACTTGCATCTATGACGACCTCTTCTTTGTCAGAAAGGGAGTCCGAATCTGTATCAATCATCTTTACTAGATGCAATTCCAATTGAAAGATCAAAGGAGCGTTTGCAGGAATCAAACCCGAGGAAGCATTTCTGTATCCCAGTCCTGAAGGAAAAAACAAATAGCCTTTGCCCACATTTTTAAACACGAAATCTTCTTCACTAATGTACTCCTCATCTGATGGCACTGTCTTTGTTCCTCCTTCAAATTTCTGAAGGCCGAAGCCCCAGCCGGGAACCAAGCTTTTCAGTGAAAACCACACCGGATACTTGGTGTTGGAATCAAAAACGGTACTGTCCAAAAGCATTCCCGTGTAATTGACAAAAACAGAATCCAATTTGGAAGGTCGCTTCTCTTCGACATCCGAGCCGGCAACTGTTTTCAAATAATACAAGGTATAATCCGTTTCGGTACCGTTGGCTTGAACCCCAGCAATGGATTTCAGATTGGCATCTTCACTCAATGGCACTTGTTCTTCCAAAGGCAAGGCTCCGTCACCTTCAGCACCGATAGTCCAAATCGCTTCGTCTAAGTGGTTGTAATAATGGGTCTCAAAATACGTGTCCAAAAGCGCTTGGTCAATTGGTATTTGACCTTCATGATCAAAATTATCGACAACATTGCTATTGACGGGATCTGTATCACAGGCGAATAAAAACAAGGCCAATGTTGAAAAAAAAGTTATTTTTATCAATGTATTCATCAATTTTTCAGCGTTTAAAAGACTTCAGATTTAGAACTCTTATGTTGGAACTTTCGTAAAAATAAAAACTTTAAAAAAAGCGTGTTTTACAAAGAAAAAAACTTGGATATCACTAGAGATTTCCAAGCCGCAATGTACAATTTTCCTATCTTTGTGAAAAGAGATTCCTAAAATTTTAACTTTTTCTATGAGGATAGACAAATACCTTTGGACTGTACGCTATTTTAAAACGAGATCCTTGGCTACTGAGGCCTGTAAAAAAGGCCGTGTTAAAATCAATGACAGCAATGTAAAACCGGCCAAAGAGGTCTATGTCGGCGAAAAATTAAACGTTCGCAAAAACCAAATCAACTACCAATTGGAAGTCTTGGACATCCCAAAAAACCGGGTGGGCGCTAAATTGGTGGATCTCTATCGAAAAGACACGACCCCCACGTCGGAATTTGACGCGCAAAATCTTCTGAAACTATCAAAAGACTACTACCGTAAAAAAGGAACCGGAAGGCCGACAAAAAAAGACAGAAGAGACATTGAAGAGTACCATTCGCACAAGAGTCCTACTGCTGAAAAAGAACCCGAAGACGGAGTCCTATAACAACCTTTGCACTCACATTTACAAGCAATCACACAGCTTAAAAACGCTTTCTTTATTCCGTTTTGTATTCCCGTGATAAACACGTTCTTTTTTTATATATTTGGAGTACTAAAAAACCTGCCATGAAGAATTCGGTCATTCTTAACAACGCTCAGATTCAACACAAAACAAAGCGCATCGCTTACCAGATCTTAGAGAGCAATAGTTCTGAAAAAGAGGTGGTACTGGCAGGAATTGTTGGGAATGGTTATGTTTTTGCAAAACGCATTCAACAAGAACTGCAAGAAATTTCGGACTTGAAAATATTGCTATGCGAAGTACAGGTCAACAAGAAAAATCCATTGGAAAAAATAAATACCTCACTCCCGAGTTCGGCTTACCAAAACAAGTCGTTGGTTTTGGTAGACGATGTCTTGAATTCAGGAGCGACTTTGATTTATGGTGTCAAGCATTTTTTGGAAGTTCCTTTGCTGCGATTCAAAACAGCTGTCTTGGTCAATCGCAATCATAAAAAATACCCTGTCAAAGCAGATTTCAAAGGCTTGTCGTTGTCCACTTCACTTCAGGAAAGCATTCAAGTGGTTTTTGATAAAAAGGAATCTTACGCCTACTTGAACTAAAAGGTCAGCTTTGGGTGGAAATCACTTTTCAGGATTTTCTTAACAACACACTTATTTCATCAACCAGCTGCGCTATGGTCACATCGTTGGTCGTGACTGTATGGCTTGCTCTTTCGTAAAAAGCACTTCTCTCAAAAAGGTGTTTGGCAATAAATTCTTGCAGGTGCTCGTCGGCAATTTCTGCAATCAAAGGCCGTTTTGATTTTTCTGGAAGCAAACGCTTGCAAAGGGTGGCAACTGAAGTTCGTAAGTAGATGGAAGTTGCACTGTTTTGGATGAGGTCCATATTCCCTGAAAAACAGGGCGTTCCTCCTCCTAAAGACACCAACATTGAGGCTTCACTATCGAGCAGTTGTTGCAAGTAAAACCGCTCTTTGTTTCGAAAATAAACCGCTCCTTTTTCTGCAAACAGCTCAGAGATCAAAAGTCCTTCCTGAGCTTCGATATAACTGTCCAAGTCGATCAAATTCAATTTAAATTTTGCACTCAAAGCGCGGGCAACTGCTGACTTGCCACTTCCCATATACCCAATCAAAACAATCTTCATAGCGCTGCAATTTTTTGTGTTCCTTTTGGTTGCAAATATCCGTTAAATTATTGCAATAAAAAATTTGACATCTTAAAATATGGTTCTATATTTGCACTCCCAATGAAAACTTGGCATTGACCTGGTAGCTCAGTTGGTAGAGCATCTCCCTTTTAAGGAGAGGGTCCTGGGTTCGAGCCCCAGCCCGGTCACAAACAGCTTCTGTTCAGTTCAGAAGTTTTTTTTATAGCCTAATTTGGGTATAAAAATAAGCACACATGGCGGAATTGGTAGACGCGCGGGCTTGAGGGGCTCGTGTCCGAAAGGACGTGCAGGTTCAAGTCCTGTTGTGTGCACAAAACATGTTTACTGCAATCTTACCTTTTTTTTCTATTTAAAAACAGGAAAAATTCTTTTCTCTTAAAGGATGTGATCTTTTCATATCCGTTGTCATCACGTTCCCAAATTTAATTTGTACTTTAACCGGATAATTGTTTCAATACCCCCTTTTATTGCTATGAATTCATTGTATTCTTTTGTGATCATTGCCTGCCTGTGTATCAATTTGGCAGCAGTCGTTGTGTTTCTCAAAGTCATCCAAAAAAAGAAAGCTCTTCACTATAAAATTCTCTTGTTTTTGATGGTGGCTTTTAATTTGCAACTGTTCAAAGGTTTCGAATACATCTATGAACGGACAAGCTATGCGACGCCCATCAAAATCGTTGACGCCCTAGTGACCGTTTTGGTTCCTTTGTTTGTTTATTTGTACGTCAAAGCTGCTACGGCTTACAAATTCAAATTAAAACCAATACATTATTTCCAAGGCTTTTCCATCATTTTGGCGTATTTTTTACTCGTCTATGAATACAACAGTTTGAGGCTAAATTCCTTTGCTCAAATTCTCGAAGATATTAAAATACCTTTAGCATTCCCGTTGATACTAAACTGGATTTACATGGCTTATGCTGCTAAAGCCGTTCGGTCGTTTACAAAATCAACCAAAAGAAAACATTACAAAACCTATTTATATGGAAGGCGGTTTTTACTACTAAAAAAATGGTTGTTTATCTTTTTAGGAGTTCGAATATTTGCACTCTTGACACACATGTCAATATCCGTGATTAACACCAGTCAATTTCAAGATGTGTTTTTGAGGTTGCTTGTCTTGGCTTCCCGTTTGGCCATTGTTTTGAGCATCCTATACCACCCTCTGGTGAATTCATTTTTTTTCGATCAAAGAACGATGCATTCAACGAAAAAAAACAAGTCCAAAAGAAAAATTTCAAAACTTTTGGACACTTTTACAGACTGATTCAAAGTCCATTTTCATTAATAAAACTCCTGAAACCTTCTTGGCTTTTTTTCCTCAAAAAAGAATTTTGAATCGGTGCTTTGAAATGCATTCCAAATGTGTTCCAATACCATTTTGAAACCAAACCAACAACAAACATCAAAATTTTAAAGAAATAAATAGTGACTGCCCATTCCAAAAACAGCTGGCTATTTAGAAATATATTAACAAAAATATGCCTGATTATTCTTATACTTGTAAGATGAAAAAAATAGTTTTTTTAGTTTTTCTAATCGGTGTTTTCTCTCCGTACATTTGGGCACAAGAAGCCCCTCAAAAAGTAGCGCTACAAGGACAAATTCTCGATGGGATTTCAAAAAACGCTTTGTCGGGTTCACACATTCTAAACTTGAATTCTGTAGTGGGAACGACCACCGACAGCGAAGGACGTTTTCGCATTCCAACTGCTGTAAATGACACGCTGATGATTTCTTACATCGGTTACCAATCCATCAAACTCAAAATCACAAACGACCTCTTAAAGGGGAACGAATTGTCCATTTCACTGCACGAACAAACAAATCAAATCAGTGAGATCATCGTCAAAACACACCAACTGATTGGTGTTTTAGAGGTAGACATCAAACAGGTTCCCAAAGACAAATATGCACGCATCCATATCAGCGGTTTGCCACAAACTTACGAAGTCGGGAAACCCAAAGAGAGAAATTTCACCTCCGTAAGTGCTGCGCTATTTCAGCCAATCGACTTCTTGTACCACACTTTTGGAAAGAAGCCAAAGACGCTTCGGAAACTCAAAAAACTAAAGGAAAAAGACAACTTAAGAACTATTTTAGAAGACAAATTTGACCGCGAAATCATGTTGGAATACCT
>DLQL01000099.1:0-6982 GCA_002477565.1 Flavobacteriaceae bacterium UBA7433 | reverse complement strand
ATGAACGGGCAGCAATTGAAAGAATTGTTGGACGACTGCAATTATTCCGAATACTTTATCCAAACAGCCAGTGACCTTCAGGTTGTTGAAGCAATTTTGGATTGCCATGAAAACTACAAAGCTTTGAAAAAAGGATCGGTTGAGCCGAAATAACAAACGACTTTGTTAAAAACACTGCGTGTTCCTATTGAAAATTAGGAAAAACGCTGGTTGATCAAGGTGCCCAAACGGCGCTTGTAATCCTCCTCCAACCACTGAATGTAGTTTTTAGTGCTTTTGATGATGCAATAGGAGTATTTTTTGATTCTATCGGAGATGTCATCTTGTAACAATCTCGACAAAATGCGCGCATCAAAAACGTCTTCGCTGTTTTCAACACACCACTGGCAATGTTGTTCCAAAGATTTGTCCAATACAATTTTAGATTTCATAGACGCACGAATTGCTTCGTCATAATGGGCTTTGATGTCAAAGAAAAAATCGGATGTGTTTGGAAATTCAGCACGGATTTCTGCAGGTAGGGTATATGAAAATTGTCTTTCAATATCCTCATCACAAATAAGGTTCTCCAAGTAGTAAAGAGGAGAATTGAATATTTTTTGCCAATTTAAGGGAGTTCCCCACAGTCCAAACCTCGCTGCGTTGTTTCCCAAATCCAAGACCGTAAACTCCTTTTTGTCTTTGAGTACACGAGAGCCTCTCCCAATCATTTGGTAATACAGCGTGATGGATTTGGTTGCCCGATTCAGAATGATTGTCTCTACGGAAGGTTCGTCAAATCCTGTGGTTAAAATCCCTACAGACGTCAAAACAGCATCGGGTGTTTCTTTGAACCATTGCAAGATGGCTGCTCGCTCTTGTTTGGAATTGGTATTGTCTAAATGCCGAACGTCATAACCTTCAGCACGAAAAGTTTCGTAGACTTGCAAGGATGTATTGATCCCATTGTTGAAAATCAAAGTTTTTTTGCCTTTCGACTTTTCCTCATACGCATACAAGAGTTTCTCTTGCATCAAATTGTTGGAATACAGCTCTTCCGAAGATTTTACAGTATAATCTCCGTTGATTCCCACTTTCAAAGTCCCCAAAGAAACATCGTAAGTATAGGCGGTCGCTTTGGCGAGAAACCCTCGATCTACTAAGGAAGCCAAAGGCTCTCCGACCAATAGCTGGTCGTAAATCTCATTCATAGGGAGTTTCATATTGGAACTCAAAGGGGTGGCTGTCACTCCTAAAATAAAACAATTGTCAAAGTACTTGAACAACTTCCGGAAGGAGTTGTAGTGTGCTTCATCAATGATCACCATTCCGATTTGATCAAGCTCCAATTTTTCGTCATTCAAGCGGTTCTTTAGTGTTTCCACCATGGCCACAAAACACATGTAATCGTCTTGATCGTAGAGTTCCTTGACATTGCTATTGATGATTTTATTGTTTACTTGAAATTCAGACAACATTTTGGAAGTCTGGTTGCACAACTCAATTCGGTGTGTCAAAATCAGAACTTTCTTCTGTGTCGAAGCGATGTAACGTCTAGCGATTTCTGAAAAAATAACGGTCTTTCCACCTCCCGTTGGCAATTGGTACACCAAATTGTAATTGTCTGGCTTGCTATCCAAAAGATCAAAAATTTGCTCGAGGGCTTTTTTTTGATAATCGTACAACTCTTTGGTGTTCACTTTAGAAGTAGAAGGAATTGGCATAGAATCAATCGCGTTGCAATGGGTTAGGAAACACGCAAAATTACGGACTTTATTAGGTTCTACGAAATGCTTGGCCAACTATTATTGAGTTATTTTCTAACAGGGCTTATAAAAAAAGTTTCTTTTCGTGATTTTCATCAATCCCTGTTCAATAAAATTCTGTAACTTAAAGTGTCTAACTCTAAAAATGACAAGCTTATGAAACTTAAATTTTCAAAAATCATTCAATTTATTTTTGCCTTTGCCCTCTTATTTTTTGGAGGCAATAAAATTTTTCAATTTATGTTGCCGCCACCAGCACCTGAAGTCGCTTGGGTGTATTGGGATGCCCTCAACAGTTCAAAAACCATGTCACTTGTCGCTTTTGTTGAAATCATTGCGGGCCTGTCTTTGCTCTTCAACAAATACACAGCACTGACCATGCTCGTTTTGATGAGTGTTTCCGTCAACGCAGTACTTTACCACTTGACGTTGGACCTGAATGGAATTCCAATGGCGTTGGTTTTGATTGTATTGAACAGCTTCATGCTGTACGAAAACAGGCATGCATACAAGGACATCATAAGAGAATAAAAAAAGAGGTCAAAATAAAATGACCACAAAAAAACCGCTTTAGAATGTCTAAAGCGGTTTTAAAATTTATAAGGTGACGGATTTATTTTACTTCTTCAAAATCCACATCTTCTACAGCGTCCCCATCTGAAGAAGGTGCTGCTTCTTGTGCGTCTGCTCCGGCATCTGGCCCTTGTTGCGCAGCTGCTTGAAATTCAGCAGCGGCCCCTTGCAAAGCCGTATTCAAAGCTTCGATCGCCGTGTCAATAGCCGTGATATCTTTGGCGGCATGAGCGGTTTTTAACTCTGTCAAAGCAGCATCAATTGGCGCTTTTTTATCTTCTGGAAGTTTCCCTTCTACTTCTTTCAATTGACTTTCTGTTTGGAAAATCATTTGATCAGCAGTGTTCAACTTTTCAGCAGTCTCTTTGGCAGCCTTGTCTGCTTCTGCATTGGCTTCGGCATCGGCTTTCATCTGTTGGATTTCTTCTTCTGAAAGTCCTGAAGAAGCTTCGATTTTGATTTCTTGAGACTTGTTGGTCGCTTTGTCTACAGCCGATACTTTGATGATTCCATTGGCGTCAATGTCAAAAGTCACTTCAATTTGTGGCGCTCCTCTTTGTGCAGGTGGAATGTCTGTCAATTGAAAACGTCCGATGGTTTTGTTGTCCGCAGCCATTGCTCTTTCTCCTTGCAATACATGAATATCTACAGAAGGTTGGTTGTCAACAGCTGTTGAAAATACTTGTGATTTCTTTGTTGGAATCGTCGTATTGGATTCAATCAACTTTGTAAACACATTGCCCATTGTTTCGATTCCTAAAGACAAAGGAGTCACATCCAACAACAATACATCTTTGACATCTCCTGCCAAAACACCGCCTTGAATGGCAGCACCAATAGCGACTACTTCATCAGGATTCACTCCTTTGTTAGGCTCTTTTCCAAAAAATTCTTTTACTTTTTCTTGAATGACCGGGATGCGTGTTGATCCTCCAACCAAAATTACTTCGTCTATATCTGAAGTTGACAAATCAGCATCTTGCAAAGCTTTCTTTACAGGCTCCATAGAGCGCGTCACTAATTCTGAAGCCAATTGTTCAAATTTGGCACGTGTCAAAGTTTTCACCAAGTGTTTGGGACCTGAAGCGGTCGCAGTTACATAAGGCAAATTGATTTCTGTCTGTGCAGAAGAAGACAATTCTACTTTTGCTTTTTCAGCAGCTTCCTTCAAACGTTGCAAAGCCATGGGATCCAATCGCAAATCTACTTGCTCTTCTTTGTTGAAATCCTCTGCCAACCAGTCGATGATCACTTCGTCAAAATCATCACCTCCTAAGTGGGTGTCTCCATTGGTAGACAATACTTCAAAAACGCCTTCTCCAATTTCCAAGATAGAGATGTCAAAAGTTCCTCCACCCAAATCGTATACTGCAATTTTTTGGTCTTGTCCTTTCTTGTCAATCCCATAAGCCAAAGCAGCTGCTGTAGGCTCGTTGATGATTCGTTGTACTTTCAAACCAGCAATTTCACCCGCTTCTTTGGTCGCTTGACGTTGTGCATCGTTGAAGTATGCAGGAACTGTAATTACAGCCTCCGTAACATCCTGCCCAAGGTAGTCTTCTGCTGTCTTCTTCATTTTCTGAAGTGTCATGGCAGAAATTTCTTGAGGTGTGTACAAACGACCGTCGATATCAACTCTTGGCGTATCGTTGTCTCCCTTGACCACTTTGTAAGGCACTCTTTTGATTTCGTTTTTGCATTCAGAGAATTTGTTCCCCATAAAACGCTTTACAGAATAAATGGTTTTGATTGGGTTGGTGACCGCTTGCCTTTTTGCTGGGTCTCCTACTTTGCGCTCGCCTCCTTCTACAAAGGCTACAATAGAAGGAGTTGTTCTTTTTCCTTCTGCATTAGGAATTACTACTGGCTCATTACCCTCCATTACAGAAACACAAGAGTTGGTCGTTCCTAAATCTATTCCAATAATCTTACTCATAATTTATATATTTAGATTTTATTATCAATGTATTATGCCTTACCAATAGACAATCTTTGTGCCAAGCCTTCTCATATTGGCAATTGGCAGTTTTGGAGAACTATAAATGACATATTGGCACAAAATGATTTTTAAAACCGTTCATACCTTACAAAATGTCATTGAAATCAGGTGTTGAAGTGAATGGGAGCTTTTTAAAAAAGCAAATAGGTACTAACGAACAAATACCAAGTCCGTCTCCGAAGAAAGTGCTTCGCTGAACTCATAGCCTGCAGCATCAAACCCTTTGAGACCTTCAACATGTTGAAGGTCTTGGTCGATGATATAACGCACCATCAAGCCACGTGCTTTTTTTGCAAAAAAACTGATGACTTTCAATTTGCCATTTTTGTAGTCCTTAAAGTGAGGTGTGACTACTGTTGCCTTTAGGGAATTGCTTTTGAGTACCTTAAAATATTCCGTACTTGCCAAATTGACCAACACATCTGTTTCTTGCATCTCAGCATTCAAAGCATCCGTTAGCGAGTGACCCCAGAATTGATACAAGTTGTTGCTTTGTCCCATTTGCAAACGCGTTCCCATTTCCAAACGGTAAGGTTGGATCAAATCAAAGGGTTTTAACAGTCCGTAAAGACCTGACAAAATCCGAAGCTTGTCTTCCAATTGCCCCCACTTTTCTTTTGGAATTGTAAATACATCCAAGCCTTGGTATACTTCTCCTTTAAATGTGTAGACAGCTGGCCTTGCATTTTCAGGAAGAAAGGGCAGGTTCCATTCTTGATTGCGCTGCCAATTCAGAGCTGCCAAGGCATCCGATATCGACATCAATTCAGACAATTGTTTCGGAGATTTCTTTTGCAATGCATCAATCAACTCTTTGGAGTGCTTTAAAAAGGAAGGATTCGTAAAATGATTCGTTGGAATCGGAGTTTCTAAATCTAAAGACTTGGCAGGTGAGACAACTATTTTCATCAAACTTATTTTTTGGGATTGGCTATGCTAAAGAAATTTCATTCCTAAAAAAGGATTAATTTTCAATTTTATTGTGGTTGGTATACGACCTCCATTTCTCAAGAGCCGCTTTGATGTCTTCGGGAACCTCCGTCTCAAAACGCATAAACTCTTGGCTTGTAGGATGTATAAATCCTAAACTTTTCGCATGCAATGCTTGGCGTGGCAGTGCCGCAAAACAATTTTCTACAAACTGTTTGTATTTGGTAAAAGTAGTTCCTTTTAAGACGGCATCTCCTCCGTAGCGTGCATCGTTGAACAAGGTATGCCCGATGTATTTGAAATGTGCGCGAATCTGATGGGTTCTGCCTGTTTCCAATCGACATGCAACCAACGTTACATAGGAAAACCTTTCCAATACTTTGAAATGAGAAACCGCAGGTTTTCCAAAATCTCCTTCGGGAAAAACGGCCATCTGCAACCTGTTTTTCAGACTGCGTCCAATATGTCCTTCGATGGTGCCTTCCTCCTCTTCTATATTCCCCCAAACCAGCGCGTAATACAAACGTTCTGTGGTCTTGTCAAAAAACTGTTTGGACAAATGTGTCATGGCCTGTTCCGTTTTGGCCACAACCAAAAGCCCGCTCGTGTCTTTGTCTATTCGATGAACCAATCCTGGACGCTCGTTACTGTTGGTTGGCAAATTTTCAATATGGTGAATCAAGCCGTTGACAAGCGTACCACTGTAATTCCCATGCCCAGGATGTACCACCATCCCCGCAGGCTTATTGACAACCAACAAATCCGCATCTTCGTAGATTATGTCCAAAGGTATGTCCTCGGCAACCAAAAGATGTTCGTGAGGTGGATGCGACAAAACAACGCGTATCACATCTTTAGGTTTCACTTTATAACTAGACTTTACAGCGATTTCATTGGCCAAAATACCACCTTCTTTGGCAGCTTCTTGAATCTTATTTCGAGTCGCATTTTCGATAAAATTCATCAAAAACTTATCCACACGCAAAGGCACCTGCCCCTCATTGGCAACAAATTTATAATGCTCGTGCAATTCGGATTTATGCAAATCTTCAGTTCCCTGTTCTTCTAACATCTCATTGTTTTTTACCATCACCAAGCACCAAGTCAATAACAGAATTTTTGGGCATCTTGATTCCTTTTTCTAAATTTCTTCCATCGCAGACAAGTTTGCGAACCACATTTTTTCCCAAATCGGGAATATAAGTATGCACTCCAACTACAAAGCCCAAAGATCGCAATTGAGCCTCCACTTCATTTTTTGTTTTTCCATAAAAATCTGGTACCGTAATCAAACCGTATTGAGAGGGGTTCAAGGTCAAATAGATTTTTCTTTTCTCTTTGACATAAGAGCCCGATTGGGGAAATTGATCGAGGACAGATTTTTTTGGGTATTCGGGGTTGTAACTTGCGGAGTCAATCACTTCGAAACGCAAGTCCAATTCCGACAATACTTCCGATACCTTGTCTAATTGTAATTTTGACAAAGAAGGCACCTGTATTTTCTGATTGTGGTGAGTTGCCATGTCCAAACTATACGACAAGACAAACAAACCAACAGACAAAGTAAGTGCCAACAGCAACAACTGCTTGCCAAACTGTTTGCTCACTAAAAAAGATACGAATTGCCTCATGGTTTTCAATTTGAACAAAGATATAAAACGAATGGCTTATCATTTCATTAATAATTGAAATTTTTAAAAGACACCAAGCCCTCTAAAAAAATCCATTCCTTGAC
>DLQL01000111.1:4433-21169 GCA_002477565.1 Flavobacteriaceae bacterium UBA7433 | reverse complement strand
CCTCAACGAAGCGACCTTTTCAAATTGCATCATCGACGGAAGCAATGCAAGAGAATTATTTCTCGACAAAAACGCAACAGATCTTTTTGCCTACAAATTTGAAAACTGCCTCATCAAATTTGTAGGAACGGAAAGTGCTGACTTGTACGACTTTGACAATACCGATCACTATGAGTCGGTATTTGTAAACGAAGATCCTTATTTCAAAGACCCGATTGCCAACGAATTTCAGATAGGAGAAGAAAGTGAAGCCATCGAAAAAGCAGGGCTTGAAAATGCACTCAAAACACCTTTGGACTTGATCGGGACAGACAGAACAATCGCCCCCGACCTTGGCGCCTACCAACACATCATTTTTGAAGAAGAAGAAGAAGAAGAAGAAGAAGAAGAAATGTAAATTTTCATTTGCCCAGTCGTCGTTTGTCAAAAAAGAAGGCGCTTTTAAAAAAGAACCGCCGTACAACTGAATACCTTTCACCACATGAAAAACATCATCATCACAGGAACCAGCAGGGGCATTGGCTTTGAATTGGCCCATTTGTTTGCCAAGAATAATTTTCGCGTATTGGCTTTGTCTCGAAACACGTCTCCGTTGGAACAAGAACAACACCCTAACATCACTCCACTAGCGATAGATATCAGCAAAACAGCAGATCTTGAAAAAGTCAAGACCTATATCGAAACGCATTGGGCTCAAGTAGACCTCTTGATCAACAATGCCGGGATGCTTGTAAACAAACCTTTTGAAGACACCACGAAAGAAGATTTTATGAAGGTATACAATGTGAATGTTTTTGGAGTTGCAGAACTGATTCAAACGGTGCTTCCGCATCTCAAAAAAGGAAGTCACGTGGTCAACATCAGCAGCATGGGAGGCATTCAAGGAAGTGTGAAGTTTGCAGGCCTCTCAGCATACAGCTCTTCCAAAGGTGCCTTGATCACGCTGACAGAACTTTTGGCAGAAGAATACCGCGAACGGGGAATTGCCTTCAACGTCCTCGCTCTTGGTGCGGTACAGACAGAAATGCTCTCGGAAGCGTTTCCAGATTTCAAAGCCCCTTTGCAACCCTCAGAAATGGCTGCCTATCTTTTTGATTTTGCCACAACTGGAAATCGGTACTACAATGGAAAAGTACTGCAAGTGTCAAGCACGACTCCCTAAATCGAAAAAACAAACTCACGCTCTTTTTTAGAAACGCTCTGAAGTTTTCCAATTTGAAAAATTTAAACGATTACCTTCCCGAAAAAGCTGTCCCGCGCATCCGTGAAATGCGCGAGCAATATTCCTTTGACTTGAAAATTGTAAAAAAACGTGCGACCAAACATGGAGATTTTAGAAAATTGCCAAACGGACGTTTTCAAATTACCATAAACGAAAACCTAAATCCCCACCAATTCTTACTCACTTTGGTCCATGAAATTGCCCACTATGTGACCCATCAAAATTTTGGCAGGGTACAAGCACATGGCAAGGAATGGAAAAAAACCTTTCAACATTTGATGTTGCCTTTTGTACATCCTGGTATTTACCCTCCAGAAATCTTGCCGCTGCTGGCCAACTACCTGATCCGTCCAAAAGCGAGTTCAGACAGCGATTCCAAACTCTCTTTGGCATTGAAAGACAAGCGAAGAGATTCGGATAAAAAGTATATCTTTGAAATGATTGTGGGGAATGAATTCCTGTTGAAAAACAGAAAATTTGTGATCTTAAAAAAACGCAGAACACGGTTTCTTTGCAGAGAAATCAACACACAGAAAGAATACACAATCCACCAAAACACGGAAGTACAGGCTTTGTAAATAGCAACAGCACACAAAAAAATAAGACTTGCGCTTGTTCCATCATTTATAGACACATATGAATACAGAAAACAACCCAGAAAACCTGGATGTCACAAAGCAAGGTCTCAAAGAAGACATCACAGGAGTCTTAAAAGGCATCAAAGCTTTTTTGAGCGAACTTTTGGACATCCGAGAAGGAACTGACCACAAAGAGACCATCCAAAAAATCAAAGATGGCATTCCTGTAAAAAGTCACACCGCTTGGATTTTGATTTTTTCCATCTTGATTGCTTCCATCGGCTTGAATACAAGTTCCCCAGCTGTGGTAATTGGAGCCATGTTGATCTCTCCGCTGATGGGCCCTATTTTGGGAGTCGGTTTGTCCATAGGAATCAACGACATCGACACTTTGAAAAGGTCCATGGTCAATTTGGGTGTCATGGTCGGGCTGAGTCTCATCTCTTCCTTTTTGTTCTTTAGCATTCCTTTGTTTCAAGAAGCAACCCCAGAAATTTTAGCGAGAACCCAACCCGATGTGCGCGATGTATTGATTGCCATCGCTGGAGGCTTGGCATTGATCGTCGCATTGAGCAGGCACCGAGAATTGACCAATACCATTGCGGGAATCGCCATCGCTACTGCTTTGATGCCACCGCTGTGTACGGCAGGATTTGGCTTGGCAACTTGGAATTGGAAATTCTTTGCGGGTGCCATGTTTTTATTTACCATCAATGCTATTTTTATTGCTTTGGCAACTTTTGTGATTGTCAAGTTTTTAAAATTCCCAATGGTTCGATACATCGACTCCTTGAAACGAAAACGCGTGGCCCAATTCGCTTCGCTGATCGCTTTGCTGATCTTGAGCTTTAGCATTTACCTGTTTTATGGCTTGTTTCGAAAAAATCAATTTTACCAAAGAGCACAAGAATTTACGGAAATCATCAAAGAAAAAACAGGCGCTGGGATCATCAACACAGAATACAATTTTGAAAGGAGAAAAATCAAATTGGTGGTTTTGGGAAAAAACATCAAGAGCAACGAATTGGCCATCTGGACAGAAAAACTTCCCCAGTACGGATTGGAAAACACCCTTCTCGAAATTCAACAAGACGATGAGACTTCTAAGCTATTGGAGGAGATCAACACCATCAAAAGCTCTTATGTAAAAAACCAAGAATTGATTGCCAGCAAAGAGGAACGTCTCTTGGAAAAAGACAACAAAATAAGAGAACTCACGGAGAATTTGGACAAATTGGAACGGCAGCAAATTCCTTTTGTCAAATTGAGTCAAGAAGCCAAAATCAACTACGACGGATTGAAAGAAATCAGTTTTTCCAACGTCATCAAAACCAATTTTACCCGCATCGATACCATTCCCGTATTTCATTTGCAATGGCAGGACAGCATCCCGAATCGGCTCCTCCAAGAACAACAACTCAAGAAATGGTTGCAAATGAGATTGGAACTCGACACGCTCCAAGTATGGAGCAACTAATCTCCTGAGAAAGCCATGAAAAAGATCCTGCTACTCTCAGATACACACAGCTATGTGGATGATCAAATCCTCAAATACGTTCGGCAAGCAGACGAAGTATGGCACGCAGGTGACATTGGACAGTTCCACGTCGCAGCACAGCTAAAAGCATTGAAACCGCTTCGTGCCGTCTATGGAAACATAGACGATTCAGAAGTGCGCATGGAATTCCCGTTGGACTTGAAATTCACCTTGGAAGGGGTCTCCGTATGGATGACGCACATCGGTGGCTATCCAAACAAATACAACCAAAGGATTCGAAAAGAAATACAAGAGCAAAGTCCACAACTGTTTATCAGCGGGCATTCACACATTCTAAAAGTACAGTACGACCAAAAATTAAACTTGCTGCACATGAATCCCGGAGCGGCTGGAAAACATGGTTTTCACCAAGTGCGTACCCTCCTCCGCTTTGAGTTGGAGGCCGGGGAAATCAAGAATTTGGAAGTGGTGGAATTGGAAAAGAGAGCTTGAGAAACCCAACTAAAAATGTCATACGATGCGGTGTAGCTTCTCAAACATTTTTTTTCTGAGGTCGGTGTAGTTGACGACCATTTCTAAAGTCGCTTCTCTGTTTTTATCGTCGGCAACTTCTTGAATCAAGTCTTCGATTTTTCTTTCAATCATGACCCTCCTTAAATTGAGAATGGCATCCCGCACCAATTTGGGCAAAACTTCGTCTTTTGCGGTCACATAAATTTCTTGCGCCTCCCAATTGCTCAACAGGTGTTTTTCGTCGTCCATTAAAATATCGGTGACGATGTTCGAGATTTCAACATCCGAGTGGCTGGTCAATTCCTCAATAGAAACGGTGGCTTCTTGGTTCATTTTAAGGATGATTTCTGAATAAATATTTTGAAAAACCGGGTGGCTAAATTCAACTTCATCCATCTGCAACTGCACGTATATTTCTTGGGAAACAAAACTGGTGTATTCTTCTTTGACCATTTTGACAAGTCCTTGTTCATTGACTTCCTCCATCCAATCGACAAAACTGACTTGTTTGTTTCCGTAGAGCAATAAGATTTTAATGATCTCACGTTCAAAAAGTTCCAGAGGACTTTCAAAGGACGCAGAATCTTGAGGTTTCGCGTCACTTTGACTTCCCTGTTCTTGTGCGACTTTCCATTGGAAATAGGCTTCCTCATCTGAGTTCGAAGAAGAAGAAGAAGAAGAAGAAGAAGGTATTTGGGTCTGTCTTGACTGCTGTCTTTGTTGTTGCAGCACTTTTTGGGTGGCTTCTCTTTGAGCTCTTTTGCTGATTTGCGCCAGTTCGTTGAACAATACTGCTTCAGAAATCTCCAAAATGCGAGAACATTCTTGTACATAAACCTCCCGTTGGATGTTGTCGGGAATTTTGGAAATACTCGTTACGATGTCGCGAATCAAACCCGCTTTTTTGACGGGGTCGTTTTGTGCTTCTTCCATCAACAAGGAGACCTTGAAATTGATGAAATCTTTGGCATTTTGGTCCAAATAACTTTTCAGTTCTTCGGTTCCTACGCTTTTGGCAAAACTGTCTGGGTCTTCTCCTTCGGGAAATGTCAGTACTTTCACGTTCATCCCTTGTTCCAAAATCAGATCGATTCCTCGAATAGAAGCTCTGATTCCTGCAGCATCTCCATCAAAGAGAACAGTGATGTTAGGAGTCAATCTTCGTATCAAACGAATTTGATCGGGTGTCAGTGCAGTTCCTGAAGAGGCGACCACATTTTCAACCCCAGCTTGGTGCATGGAAATCACGTCGGTATAGCCTTCCACCAAAAAACAACGGTCTTCTTTGGCGATGGTTTTTTTAGCTTGGTAGATTCCGTAAAGAACCTTGCTCTTGTGGTAAATATCACTTTCAGGGGAGTTCAGGTATTTGGCGGCCCTTTTGTCTGCTTTTAATATCCGTCCTCCAAAACCCAATACGCGCCCACTCATGCTGTGTATGGGAAACAAGACACGTCCTTTGAAGCGGTCAAATTGTTTGTTGTTGTCCTTTACGATGGTGAGCCCTGTTTTGGCCATGTACTCCAAGTCGTAGCCTTTGCGGATGGCTGTATCTGTAAAAGCGGACCATTCGTCCAAATTGTAGCCCAATTCAAATTTCGCTATGGTGGCATCCGTGAATCCTCTCTCTTTGAAATAGGAAAATCCGACGGCTTTGCCTTTGGGGTGGTTTAAGAGGACATCGTGGTAGTAATCTTTGGCAAAGTTGGAGACCAAATACATGCTTTCCCGTTCGTCAGCAGCTTCTTTTTGGGCGTTGCTCTGCGCTTGTTCCTCAACTTCGATGTTGTATTTTTTTGCCAAATAACGGATGGCTTCCGGATAGGAAAAATGTTCGTGCTCCATCAGAAAGGTCACACAGTTTCCGCCTTTTCCAGTACTGAAATCTTTCCAAATTTGTTTCACTGGAGAGACCATAAAAGAGGGCGACTTTTCGTCTGTAAATGGGCTCAATCCTTTGAAATTACTCCCCGCTTTTTTCAAAGACACAAATTCTCCAATGACCTCCTCTACGCGAGCAGTTTCAAAAACACGGTCTATGGTCGTTCTTAAAATCATTTGTACGAATTGTTAGGCAATTGCCTAGTAGTATGGCTGAGAGCAACCTGTTTTTAGGAGGCTGCTTTGAGTTTTTTCAATGTTGAGTTTGACAATTTTCCTGCTGCGTATTTTCGGTTCACATGGAACTCTTTTTGATCCGAACTTGGAAGCTCAAACATGGCATCGGTCAAAATGGCTTCACACAAAGAACGCAAGCCACGTGCCCCCAGTTTGTACTCCAAAGCTTTCTCTACGATATAATCCAAGGCTTTGTCATCAATGCTAAAAGTCACGCCGTCCATTGCAAAAAGTGCAGTGTATTGTTTGATCAGCGCGTTTTTAGGCTCGGTCAAAATCGCTCGAAGTGTTTTGGCATCCAATGGGTTCATATAACTCAATACGGGCAAACGTCCGATGATTTCCGGAATCAGTCCAAAAGTCTTGAGATCGCTGGGGATGACGTATTGCAAGAGGTTTTCTTCGTCGATTTTGTCATCGGAGAGGGCCGCAGAATACCCGACAGCTTGTCGGTTCAAACGGGCGCTGATATTTCTTTCAATTCCTGAAAAGGCACCGCCTGCGATAAAGAGAATGTTTTTGGTGTCAACTTCTACAAATTTTTGTTCTGGGTGTTTGCGCCCTCCCTTGGGAGCTACGTTGACCACAGTTCCTTCCAAGAGTTTCAACAAGGCTTGTTGCACTCCTTCTCCAGAGACATCTCTTGTGATGGAGGGATTGTCACCTTTGCGGGCAATTTTATCGATCTCGTCGATAAAGACGATTCCGCGTTGGGCTTTTTCAACATCGTAATCCGCAGCTTGTAAGAGGCGGCTCAAAATGCTTTCCACATCTTCTCCAACATAACCTGCTTGGGTGAGTACGGTCGCATCTACAATGGAAAAAGGAACACTGAGCATGCGTGCGATGGTTTTGGCTATCAAGGTTTTTCCGGTCCCTGTTTCGCCTACCAAAATCATGTTGCTCTTTTCAATTTCTACAGGGGAATCATCGCTTTTTTTCTGTAACAAACGCTTGTAATGATTGTAAACAGCAACGGCCATGGTCTTCTTAGTTTGGTCCTGCCCGATGATATAGGTCTCTAAAAAGGTTTTGATGTCTTGGGGTTTTTTCAATTCCAAGTCCGTCGATGTAGCAGTGGTTGCTACGTCTTGGATTTCATCCAAAACGATGCCGTGGGCCTGCTCAATACACTTGTCGCAAATGTGGGCATCCATCCCTGCGATCAACAAATCGGTTTCTACTTTTTTGCGTCCACAAAAGGAACACTCTAAATTTTCTTCTTTCGACATTCTTCGTTTGTTTGGTAGTTTGAAGATTTGACGGAGAGTAGGATTCTCCATGTGAAATTCTTCAAATTTAACTTTTATTTGGTTGTGACAGCTTACTTGCTTCTGCTCAAAATCTCGTCGACCATTCCATAGGCTTTGGCCTCGGCTGCTTTCATCCAGTAATCGCGGTCGGAATCGTCGTGCACTTTTTCGATGGTTTGTCCAGAGTGTTTGGAGATGATTTGGTACAACTCGTCTTTCAACTTCATGATTTCTCGAGCGGTGATCTCGATATCGCTGGCTTGCCCTTGTGCACCTCCCAAAGGTTGGTGGATCATGATGCGCGAGTGTGGCAATGCAGAGCGCTTTCCTTTTTCTCCAGCACACATCAACACAGCGCCCATAGAAGCGGCCATTCCTGTACAGATCGTGGCTACATCTGGTTTGATAAATTGCATGGTGTCGTAGATTCCCAATCCTGCATAAACGCCTCCTCCTGGTGAGTTGATGTAGATCGAAATGTCTTTGTTGGCATCCACACTTTCTAAAAACAACAATTGTGCTTGGATGATGTTGGCTACTTGGTCGTTGATTCCCGTCCCTAAAAAGATGATGCGGTCCATCATCAAACGAGAGAAAACATCCATTTGGGTGATGTTCATCTGACGTTCTTCCATGATATACGGGGTTACAGAGCTTCTGATTT
The DNA here is from genome assembly GCA_002477565.1 of Flavobacteriaceae bacterium UBA7433. Classification (GTDB taxonomy): domain Bacteria; phylum Bacteroidota; class Bacteroidia; order Flavobacteriales; family Flavobacteriaceae; genus Flavicella. Next base: position 13,323 of record DLQL01000111.1, on the reverse strand, counting down.
TATCGTAGTGCATGCTGCTAATGCCGTGGTGTTTTGTTGCGTATTTTTCAAATTCTTTTCCGTAGTCCATCTGTTGTTGTTTTATATATTTGAGACTGTAAATATAACAAGATAATCCCTAAGTTTTGCAAACCTCACAGGAAAGTAACAAAGATGAAAAAACGAAATTTCACTTGGGGTATTCCTCTCGTTTCCTAAGATTTGTATACATTTACCCTGATTTTAAAAATGATTTCAATCAATACCCAATGAGACAAAAAGTATTTTACAAGCTCTTTTTGCTGGCACTTATTTCCTTTTCTATGAACAGCCAAGCACAGGACAGAAAAATAAAACTAGAAAATCCTTTTGAAAACCAAGGAGATTTGAACAGTCAGTTTGACTATCTCCTAAAAACATCTACCAGCTACAACAACTATAAGATTGTTTTAAAAGACACGTACCTAAGGATTCAAAAAAATGTGCAGGACTCTGTTTTCAACTACAAAGACCAAACGTATCTTTTAAAAAAAGAAGTCAAGCAACTTCAGACATCAACCACTTTGCTGCAGGAACGTGCAGAACAACTTCAAAAAGAGTTGGACGCCAGCGAAGCTGAAAAGAACAGCATCACAATCATAGGCATGCGTATGCAAAAAAGCCTCTACAATTTGACGTTGATCGCTTCGCTCCTTGTTTTGTTTTCAGCAACTTTATTTTTTATCTACAAATACCGCAATAGCAATCGCTTGACACAGGCTGCCAACAAAAGCTTGTCAGAAACTCAACTTGAATTTAGCAGCTACCAAAAGAATGCTTTGAAACGGCAGCAAGAGTTGAATCGAAAACTGCAAGACGAGATTCTCAAAAAGAAAAACTAAGTTGAATGCGGGTGTGTTTAAGAAAACAGCAATTTCCACTTGCATTGATTGAGAAATATACTTCCCCAATGCAACCTGATTTTCAATTCTTACACGTACCTTTGTCGCTTAATAAATTCGTATGATGAAGCGGTTTTCTGAACTCAACTTAAACACCCCCCTGACCCATGCTTTGGACGCGCTTGGTTACGACTTTGCAACCCCCATACAAGCCGCTGCATTTCCTGTCATTCTTTCAGGCCAGGACATGGTTGGGATTGCACAAACAGGGACCGGAAAAACGTTTGCTTACCTCTTGCCACTTCTAAAGCAATTGCCTTATTCAGAACAAAAACACCCTCGTATACTAATTGTCGTTCCCACCCGAGAATTGGTCGTACAAGTTGTGCAAGCACTGCAAGAACTTACGACTTTTAGCAATACGCGTATCGGAGGTGTGTATGGAGGCACAAACATCAACACACACAAGCAGCTTATCTTTGAAGGTTTGGACATTTTAGTAGCCACTCCTGGACGATTGATTGACTTGGGTGTGAGCAAAGTATTGAACCTTAAAAAAATTCAAAAATTGGTATTGGACGAGGTGGACGAGGTTTTGAACCTTGGTTTTCGAGACCAATTGATGACAGTTTTAGACCTGTTACCCGAGCGAAAACAAAGTGTGTTGTTTTCAGCGACGATGACCGATGAGGTAGAAAACATCATCAAAACCTTTTTCAAATCACCAAAATTCATAGAAGTCAAACGCTCTGGTACTCCTTTGGAAAGCATTCTACAACAAAGTTATGAAGTGCCAAATTTTTACACAAAAGTCAACTTGTTGTTGCATTTGTTTCAAAGAGAAAAAGACTATCAAAAAGTAGTTGTGTTTGTAAAAAACAAAAGGGTTGCAGATGCCCTGTTTGAGCAAATCCAACTCTCTGAAAAGGACGAAAGCATCGCCGTGATTCATTCCAACAAGTCTCAAAATTTTCGATTGCAAGCCATCAAAGGATTTCAAGATGGAGAGTACAGAATACTGATCGCTACGGATGTATTGGCGCGGGGAATCGACATCGAGGGCATCAGCCATGTGATCAATTTTGACATGCCAAAAGATGCTGAAAATTACATTCATAGAATTGGAAGAACGGGCAGGGCTGCCGAAGAAGGAAATGCCCTTACATTCATCACTCCTCAAGACGCGGAGGTCATGACTGCCATCACCACATTGATGGACCGAGATGTTCCCGTACTTGAATTTCCTACAGAAGTCCTTATTTCCTCTAAAATGACAGAAGAGGAATTGCCCAAAGAAATCATCAAACCCTATCAGAAAAAACGCTCCAAAGAACACGCTCCAGGACCCGCATATCACGAAAAGAAAGAAAAAAACAAAAAGACAAACCAAGGTGGGTCGTACAGAAGAGAGCTCGCTAAAAAGTACAAAAAACCAAAAACAAGGGGGCAAAAAAGAAAATAACTCCCTTCAGTGATTTAAAAGCAAAAAAAAATCCTCACGTATTTGTGAGGATTTTTTTTTAAATGAATGCGGTCTATTTGTAAACTTCTTTTACAAAAGCTTCGTAGCTCAATTCTTTTTGTTTGAAAGTGATATTTTCCTTGTAGAAATCCAACAGCTTCTTGCTTGTCAATTGTTCTTGCAAACGTTTTGCTTCTTCTTGATTGCTCAATACCCTGCCAGCAATTTCTTCCAATTCTTTTTCTTCTGGATTCAAGTTGCCGTATTGTGCCATCTGACTTTTGATAAAACCAATCGCATAGGATTTAAGCTCTTCGTAATCCAAGGTAATTCCATTGGAAGTCATGATTTTACTTTCAATCAATTGGTAACGCAAGCCTTTTTCTGATTTTTCAAACTCTTCAGCAGCTTTTTCTTCGGAAATTGGTGTTTCGCCAGCAGTCGCCAACCATTTCTTTAAAAATTCAGCAGGCAAATCAAACTTTGTATTTGCTACCAAATATTCGGTGACACCATTCAAGAGTTGTTGTTCCGATTGTGTCTTGAATTGGCTTTCCGCATCTTCTTTGATTTTTGCTCTCAATTCTTCCACTGTAGCAATGTTTCCTTCTCCAAACAACTTGTCAAACAATTCTTGGTTCAAGTCTGCCAACTCAATTTCTGTTATTTCTTCAACGGTAAACTTCAAGTCAATTTGCAATCCTTGAATTTCTTCATTAGACAAACCAAGGGCTCCCATCAATTTGTGGCTATCAGCAAAAAGTCCTTTGGTCTTTAATTGAATCTCATCCCCTACTTTGGCGCCAATAAATTTCTTGAGGTTGGCCTTTCCTTTCAAGTCTTCCAAATTCACGGTAGACTTTTTTTCAATCGCTTTTTCTTCATTGAAAAATGTTCCCGTTACATTCATTCCCGCAGCAACCTCGTCTTTGGCTTGGACTTTTCCGTAGCGACTTCTCAAGTTTTCAACCTCTTTGTCGATCAAGTTGTCTTCAGCTACAATATTGTATTGAGTGATTTTTTTCTTAGCACTCAAATCTACTTCAAATTGAGGAGCCAAGCCCAACTCAAATTCAAAGGTAAAGTCTTTGGCATCCCAAGAAAAATTTTCGTCTATTCTAGGCAATGGATTTCCTAAAATGTCTAGTTTTTCTTCTGTAAGGTATTTGTTTAGTGACTCTTGCAACATTTTGTTGATTTCGTCAATCATGATGGATTTTCCGTATTGTTTCTTGACCATTCCCATCGGTACATGCCCTTTTCTAAATCCTGGGATGTCTGCTTTTTTACGGTAATCTTGTAGGATTTCCTCTACTTTTGATTGGTAATCATCGGCTGTAATGGCTACTTTGACAACAGCGTTTAATGCGTCTATGCTCTCTTTGGTAATGTTCATCTTGATTTTTTGGTGTTTAAATCCTTAAAATTGGGTGCAAAAATAATACTTTTTTGTGAATTGAACAATCATTTAACGGGTTCTCTCTCAAGAGTTTTGTTCCTCTGCTTTGATCAAAGAAATCAACAGCAAACGAAGAACCTACAACAAAAAGCTAAAAAGCAGGGCTGTTGAAAAAACCGAAAGGGGCTTACCCCAAACTCCTAAAACAACCCCAATAGTGAGCCGTTGGAGTTTTAGCTCAAAAATTTCTGAACTTCTTTTAAAAAGTCTGTTGGATTTTCTGCGTGCAGCCAATGTCCTGCGTTTTTGATAGTAAGCAGTTGCCAATTCGGAAAATGGGCTTTGATGAGCGCGGTATCGTCTGCTGTTATGTAAGGAGAGTTTCCTCCTTTGAGGAAAAGCACGGGGCCTTCAAATTCTGTAAAAGGAGAAAGTGGCGCTCCAATCTCTGAATTGTTGTCTGTAAGACTCTCCAAATTGAAACGAAAGGCCAATTCGGTTTTTGTTTTTCGGTATATGTTTTTCAATAAAAACTGACGTACTCCTTCTTCCTCAAGGTAGTTTTTCAAAATAGCATCTACTTCTGTGCGAAGCTGAAGCACACTGAAATCGACTGCATTCAAAGCTGCCAAAACCTGCTCGTGGTGTGGTTTGTAAGCTTTGGGAGCAATGTCTGCCACCAACAAACGCTGCACGCGTTCCGGATAAGTAACCGCAAACAACATGGCTGTTTTTCCGCCCATCGAATGCCCCAACACATGAGCAGAAACGATGTTGTGTAGATCCATGTAGTTTTTCAAATCTTCCGCTAGCAGTTCGTAATCAAACGCTTCCGAATGAAAACTTCTTCCGTGGTTTCTCTGATCGATCAAATGCACCTGAAAGTCAGAGGAAAGTTGATTGGCAATGGACTTCCAATTGTCTCCCATACCAAAATACCCGTGTAAGATTAGCAAAGGAGTTCCTTCTCCTACTATTTTTGAGTGCAATATTTCCATCCCATTGTTTGAATTGTTTCTGTAGAACTGTTTTAAAAAACTCCTATTGGTCTTGTTGCATTCGATCCAAATACATGTTGACCACATTTTCAAGACCTAGGTATAAGGATTCTGAAATCAAGGCATGTCCGATGGAAACCTCTGCCAAATGTGGAAGGTGCTTGGTAAAAAAAGCGATGTTGTCCAAGCTCAAATCATGTCCTGCATTGACGCCCATTCCCAAATCATGTGCCAACTGCGCAGCAGCAGCATAGGGCTTGACGGCCTCAAAATTCCCCAATGCGTATTGCACGGCGTATTGCTCAGTATACAATTCAATCCGATCCGTACCGGTTTTGGCAGCCGCCTCAATTCTTTTTTTATCGGCATCGATAAATATAGAGGTACGGATGCCATGGGCTTGAAATTCGGCAATGATCTCTTTCAAGTAGTTTTGGTGTTCGATGGTGTCCCATCCCGCATTGGAGGTTAAGTTGTCCACTGCGTCAGGCACTAAAGTGACCTGTGTGGGAAGAACCTTCAAAACCATCTGTTTGAATTTTTCGATTGGATTTCCTTCAATATTGTACTCGGTAGTCACTGTCTTTTTCAAATCATAAGCGTCTTGGTAACGAATATGACGTTCGTCGGGCCTTGGATGCACCGTAATCCCTTGTGCTCCAAACGCTTCTATATCAGCAGCTACTTTTAAAAGATTGGGCGTGTTTCCTCCTCTTGAATTGCGAAGTGTGGCGATTTTATTGATGTTAACACTTAATTTTGTCATGGCATGAATGTTGTAATGTAGGGACTAAAAGGATCTTCTTTTAATATTGCAAAAATACATCATTTTAGAAGATTTTTAACTATTTTGCAGTAATTCGCACGTACTATGAACATCCTTGATTATATTCAGACTGACCTCGAGTCTTTTCACCCTGACGATTCGATACGCGTGGCCAAAGAATTGTTTCAAAAACAACCCTTTAGCCACATCGCTGTTCTTGTCGAAAAAAAATTATTGGGGGTTGTTTCTAAAAATGACCTTGTTGCGCTTGATCAAAATTCAAAAAAAATAAGCGACCTTATGTACATGCTCAGCTCTTTTCACGCAAATGATACCGATAGCTTTTTGGAGTTGCTGCATTTGTTTGCTACCAACGAGACTGACACATTGCCTGTTTTAAACAAAAGCAAAGAGTTTTTGGGCTACCTGGATTTGAGCGAAGTCTTGTCTCTCTTTTCTTCCACTGATTTTTTAAGCCAAGAAGGTGTGTTTTTAGGTCTTGAAAAAGAAAGCAGTGGGTATTCCATGACTGAAATCGCGCAAATTATAGAAACCAACAAGGGGAAGCTATTGGGCGTTTTTGTTTCAAAAACAAAGGAAAACACTACGGAAATCACGGTCAAAATAAACACAAAAAATGCAGATGAAATCATCCAATCCTTTCGAAGATTCGACTATACGGTAAGGTCTTCCCTCAGAAATGACTCGTACCTTGAAGATTTAGAAAATCGATCCAATTATTTGCAAAAATATTTAACTTTGTAAAATCATTCAATGTCTTTTTATTTTGCACACAAAAGGCTGATTGAGTATCTATAAAAATCATTTGCATGAAAAAAGTGGGCATTTTTGGCCAATCTTATAAAAAAATAGACCGTCCGTATTTTGAAACGCTGATTCAAAAACTAAATGCGTACAATATTGAAATCGTGATTGATTTTGATTTTCTTCAGATACTTACCGACCTCGGTGTTGAGAAGCTGAAGTACGCCACTTTTTCAGGCCACCAAGATTTGGACAGCAGTTTTGATTTGCTCTTTACTTTTGGAGGAGATGGTACCTTGTTGTCAGCGGTGACACTAGTTCGAGATCTCAACATCCCCATCCTTGGGATCAATACAGGGCGTTTGGGTTTTTTGGCTACTGTCCGAAAGAAAGAGATTGAAAACGCCATCGAATCTTTGATGGCAAAAGAATACACCATTCAAGAACGCGCATTGCTGAGCATTGAGACCAAAGGAAACAACTCCCAACCGATGGCATTGAATTACGCTTTGAATGAGGTGACCATCGCTCGAAAAAACTCTACCTCTATGATTGGTGTAGAGGCATACCTAAACGAGGAACACTTGACTACCTACTGGGCAGATGGACTTGTAGTTGCCACTCCTACCGGCTCAACAGGGTATTCCTTGAGTTGCCATGGCCCCATCATCATTCCAGAATCCCACAATTTTGTCATCACACCGATTGCTCCTCACAATCTTAGTGCTAGGCCTTTGGTGATTCCAGACAAAACAAAAATTCGCTTGAAAGTAATCGGAAGAGAAAAAGAATTTTTACTCTCCTTGGATTCCCGAGTTACATCGGTGGCTTTTGAAACGGAAATCACGCTGACCAAAGCCTCCTTTTGCATCAAAATCATCCAACTCAACCAACAAACTTTTATACAGACGTTGCGGAGCAAATTGTTGTGGGGAGAAGACAAAAGAAATTACATGTAGCAATAGAGCTTCTCAGAAAATTCAGAACATTGAGACAACCCTTCTACCCCTTTACTAAGCCAACAAATAAAAAGTAGTTTTTAGGTGGCAAACACAATAAAACACTTTATAATCAGTTTGTTAAAAATTAACAGCGCATACACTCAACAAGCCGTTTGAAATAATTATATTTGCTCGCTATTGCCATTATGAGAAAACCGTATTTATTTATCGCCTTTTTATTGACTGCCAATTTGTGCAATGCACAATTGCATGAAGTTGGTGTTTTTATCGGAGGAAGCAATTATGTCGGTGATTTGGGGTCTCCCACCTTTGTAAATCCAAATGCCCCTGCCTTTGGTTTTATTTACAAATTCAACAAAAATCCTAGATTGGCCTACCGGGCAACTCTGACAAAAATGGAGCTTCACGAAAACGCCCATCAGTCCAAACAGCACATCCTAGAGAAGTTCACCGACCTAGACAAAACACTGACGGAATTCACCGCAGGAGTTGAATACAATTTTTTTGAATACAATTTGGATACACAGGGTCCCGAAGGAACCCCTTATTTTGTTTTTGAACTGGCTGCTTTTAAATATTCAACAAAACCAAACGATAAGGAAAAAACAGGTATTGCATTGCCTTTTGGCATTGGCTACAAGGCAAAACTATTTGGAAAGCTTGCCTATGCGATAGAAACTCGTGTTCGATACACCATGACGGACGATCTAGACGACAGTGAATACATTCTTGAAAACAATGAGCTCGGATTTTCCAATTCGGATACAAAATACCACAATTCGGAAACAAACGATTGGTATTTTTTTACAGGAGTTTCCCTTGTCTATACTTTTGGCAGACCTCCTTGCTGTTCAAAAACAAGCTACTAATGGATTTTAAGAAACGCATTGACACAAACAAGATTCCCAAGCACATTGCAATCATCATGGACGGCAATGGCCGTTGGGCAAAAAAACAAGGAATGGCCCGTATTTTCGGACATCGAAATGCGTTGACTTCCGTCAGAGAATCTGTAGAAGCCGCGGCAGAAATCGGCACCGAAGCGATTACATTGTACGCATTTTCCTCAGAGAACTGGAACCGACCAAAGACAGAAGTAAATGCTTTGATGAACCTTTTGATTTCTTCTTTAAAAAAGGAACTTCCTAATTTTCAAAAAAACAGCATTCAAGTCAATGCGATTGGAGGCCTGAAAAACCTTCCTGCCAAAGCACAAAAAACACTTCAAGAAGTCATTGAAGCTACCAAAAAAAATTCAAGAGTAGTGCTTACTCTCGCTTTGAGCTATGGGTCGCGCGAAGAAATTGTTAACGCCGTTAAAAATATTTCTAAAAAAGTTGTTAATAATGAACTTTCCATCGAAGAAATAGATGAAAACATTATTAATAATCATTTATATACAGTTTCTTTGCCGGAAGTTGATTTGGTTATCCGAACAAGTGGAGAGCAGCGCATCAGTAATTTTTTACTTTGGCAAATTGCCTATGCCGAATTCCATTTTACAGAGGTCCTTTGGCCGGACTTTAGAAAAGTGGATTTTTATAAAGCCGTATTGGAATACCAAAACAGAGAACGTCGCTTTGGAAAAACAAGCGAACAAATTGAGGATTTAAATGACTAAAATTACCGTTGCGTCTTTATTGATCGCTTTGACATTCTCTAGTATTAATGGCTTTGG
>DLQL01000111.1:0-4340 GCA_002477565.1 Flavobacteriaceae bacterium UBA7433 | reverse complement strand
CAATTCAGCGAACAATCCGTCAAGGTGTATTCTGGACTCAAGACAGGACAAGAGATAAATATCCCCGGAGACAAACTTTCCAGTGCCATCAAAAAACTTTACGAAACCAAGCGATTTAGTGCTGTCGATGTATACCTTAACAAAATTGATGGAAACACAGCCTATCTTGAAATCCAAGTTTCCGAACTTCCCCAGCTAAAAAATGTATCCATTTCGGGGGTGAGCAATTCAAAAGCAAAAACATTGAAAACGGAAGCAGAACTCAAAAAAGGGGAAATGCTGACCGACAATTTATTGGTCACCACAAAAAACTACTTCAAAAAAAAATACACGGACAAAGGCTACCTAAAAACCAAAGTCAGCCTGCACACAAAAAAAGACAGCACAGAAGTCAATGCGGAAGACCTCTTGATCCATATTGACAAAGGGTCAAAAATAAAAATCAAGGAAATTCGGATTCATGGAAACAAAAAAGTGTCCGACAAAAAAATCAGAAAACTTTTAAAAAACACCAAAAGAAAATTTTGGGGTCGTTTTTGGAAATCTTCAAAATTTATCGAAGATGAATTCAAGGAAGATTTGGAAAATATCATAGAAAGCTATAGTGAAAAGGGGTTTCGAGACGCCCGAATTCTTTCAGACAGCATCACTTGGAACAAGGACGGCAAGACCATTGACTTGGACATTAGACTAGAAGAAGGAAAGCGCTATTATTTTGGCGAAATCAAATTTTTAGGAAACAGCAATTATTCAACAGCTCAATTGCAACGATTTTTAAAGATTGAAAAAGGAAATGTCTACAATGCCAAAGTCTTAAACGAACGTGTACAGGGAGACAATACTCCCGATTCGGAAGACATTACTTCCTTGTACCAAAACAGCGGTTATTTATTTTCTCAAGTAAACGCGGTAGAAACCAAGGTAGACAATGATTCCATTACCGTAGAAATTCGCATCCATGAAGACGAACCCGCTATCATCAAAAAGGTCTCCGTTATTGGAAACGAAGTGACCAATGACCATGTTGTATACCGAGAATTAAGAACCAAACCGGGAGATCTTTACAGCAAGGAAAACATCATCCGATCCATTCGTGAGATTTCACAATTGGGCTTTTTTGACCCTGAAAATGTAACGCCTGACTTGAAACCCAACTACGTGGACAAAACCGTAGACATCGAATACGCTGTTGTCAAAAAAGGGGCGAGTCAAATCGAACTGCAAGGCGGGTATGGAGGGGGTGCCTTTATCGGAACTTTGGGGCTTACTTTTAACAATTTCTCGATTCGAAATATTTTAAAAAAGGAAGAGTACAAGCCCTTGCCGATGGGAGACGGGCAATCCTTGTCTTTGCGACTGCAATCCAGCCGTTTTTACAGTACGTATAGCTTCTCTTTTTCAGAACCTTGGCTGGGAGGAAAAAAGCCGAAATCTTTGTCTTTTTCGGTCTACAATTCCAAACAGTACCAATACGACTATCAAAATTTTACGGTTGACAAAAGCAGGCGATTGAACATTTTAGGAGCCACAATCGGACTGGGACAGAGACTGAAATGGCCGGACGATTATTTTACCTTGAACCAAACAATCACTTTTAGACAATACGACATCAACCAATACAACATCGGGTTGTTGAATTTTGAAAACGGAACGGGGAAATCAAACAACCTCTCTTATAGCATTACGCTGGGGAGAAATTCTTCGGGACCCAGTCGGATTTTCCCAACAACAGGCTCCGACTTTAGTTTTGGCGCCAAATTTACCTTGCCACATTCTTTGATCAGCGGAACGGATTTCGAAGCTTTGGAAACAGATCCCGATTACCAAATAGACACCTATGAAGATGGGGTCAAAACAGGCACACAAACAAACATTCCAAAAATAAACCAAGAGAAATTCCGATGGTTGGAATATTACAAATTGAGTTACAAATCCAAATGGTACTCTTCTTTGGTTGGAAAATTCGTACTGATGACCAATACAGAATTTGGCTTTTTGGGCAACTACAATTCGCAATTGAAAGACATTCCTTTTGAACGTTACTTCGTTGGTGGTGACGGACTGCAGCAAACTCAATTTGACGGAAGAGAAGTTGTGGGGATCAGGGGATATGAAAATTCCAGACTTTCTGACAACAATGGAGGAACCATCTACAACAAGTTTGGTTTGGAATTGCGTTACCCAATTACCTTAAAACCGTCTGCTTCAATTTATGCTCTTGGGTTTGTAGAAGCCGGAAATTCCTATACTGATTTTGACAATTACAATCCCTTTGAAGTAAAGAAATCGGCAGGACTGGGCATTCGTATTTTTATGCCTGCCTTCGGGCTTTTGGGAATTGACTTTGGACATGGATTCGATCCACATCCTGGAGAAAGCATCAAATCCGGTTGGCAAACACATTTTATCATTGGACAACAATTCTAATTTGTTATATTTGTGAAAAGCAACTATGGCACGATTTTTTCAAACACTGTAAACATGACTAGAAATATATTCGTTTGTTTCCTTTTCATTGGTTTTTTTGTCTTTGGACAAAAACCCCAGACAATTGCATACATAGACATGGAGTACATTCTTGAAAATGTCCCTGCCTACCAGGAAGCAGAAAAAAAATTGAGTGCAAAAGCAGAACAATGGACAAATACTTTAGACACCGCTGAAAAGCAAATCATGCAACTCAAAAACAATTTGCTCCACGAAAAAATATTGCTTACAGAAGAGTTGATCCTCGAAAGAAAACAAGAGATTAAAATCAAAGAGTTTGATTTAAAGAAAATTGAGGCCCGTTATTTTGGTGTGGAAGGTAGTTTGTACTTGATGCGAAAACAACTTGTACAACCCATACAGGACCAAGTTTTTAATGCGATCCAAACAATTGTCAAACAGAAAAAATACGATTTTGTAATCGATCGTTCTAGTGAATTGATTTTGCTACACGCCAATCCAAAATACGACATCAGCAAACTTGTGATCAAATACATCAACAAGTCAAAAAAAGAAATTGAAATTGAAGAAGTCAAATCAAAAAAGAAAGCGACAAAAGATGCACTTCAAAAAAGAATCGAAGCACTGAAAGAAAAGAGAAAACAAAAACAAAAAGAAAGAAAAGTAATCAGACGCTAAGACACAAGCAGGAAACAATAAAAACAGACTAATTTAAATAAACTAAATAAAATGAAACAATTTAAAACTTTCGCAATCGCTGCAGTATTGACAATGGGAATGGTGCAGATGGCCAATGCCCAAAAGGTAGCACATATAAATTTTGAAGAAGTGGTTGCCAACATGCCTGAAACCCTAAAACTACAAGCAGATTTGGAAAAGTTAGGAAAAACATATGGAGACGAAATTACAACAGCGCAAAAAGCCCTCAAAGCAAAAATAGACAAATACACCGCTGAAGAAATTTCTAAAACAGCTGCTCAAAACGAAGAGCGCATCAAAGAAGTTCAAGAAGATCAAGGAAAAATTCAGCAATTGCAACAAGTAGCACAACAAGAATTGCAACAAAAAGAGAAGGCTGCCTTGGATCCAATCATCAAAAAAGCACAAGAGGCCATCAAGGCTGTCGCCAAAGAAAAAAGCATTGTATATGTCTTGGATGCAAAAGCATTGATCGTTTTGGAAGGTGAAGATTTGCTTCCCGCAGTAAAAACTAGTTTGGGCATTCAATAAAAACCACTCCTTCTAAAAAAAACCGTTGTAAATTTATTCGTGCAACGGTTTTTTTTTGACCAAAACTTTGGTCTTCATTGGAATAAAACGCTACTTTAGAAAAAAAATACATCTTGCATTTTTAAACTATGAACACACAAGCCATCGGTATTTTTGATTCTGGAGTGGGAGGAATTACCATATGGAAAACGCTGACCGAACTCCTGCCCTATGAAAGCACTTATTATTTGGCAGACAGCAAAAATGCGCCTTACGGACAAAATTCCAAAGAGGAAATTCTAAATCTCTGCATCAAAAACACGGAGTTTTTAATCGCAAAAGGATGTAAAATCATCGTAGTTGCCTGCAATACTGCTACGACCAATGCCATTGAAATTTTAAGGGAACGCTATGCGATTCCGTTTATTGGCATTGAACCTGCAATCAAACCAGCGGCTCTTAAAACCAAAAACAAAAGCATCGGGATTTTAGCTACAAAAGGAACATTGAGCAGCCGACTGTTTAACGAAACCTCAAAAAAGTATTTGAAAGGCATCTGCGTTACAGAACAAATTGGCGAAGGATTGGTCGGTTTGATCGAAAAGGGAAAGTTAGAAAGTTCAGAAATGGAAGTGCTTTTGGAAACCTACTTGAAACCAATGTTAAAAAAGCGCATTGATTGT
>DLQL01000011.1:40547-43252 GCA_002477565.1 Flavobacteriaceae bacterium UBA7433 | reverse complement strand
GTCGTTTGAAAATTCGACAATACTACTCGCAATCTTATCGCCGATTTCATCTACTTGAAGCAAATCTTCAAAGGAAGCCGACATCAAAGCGTCAATGTTCTTAAAATACTTGGCGAGCTTTTTGGCAACGGTCTCTCCTACAAAGCGAATCCCCAAAGCAAAAAGCACTTTTTCAAAAGGAATTTCTTTTGATTTCTCAATGCCAGCGACCACGTTCAACGCAGATTTCTCTGCCATGCGCTCCAAAGGAATCAATTGGGATACCTCCAAATCGTAGAGGTCGGCATAGTTGCTCACCAAACCTTTTTTGCGCAACAAGTCAACAGTTTCTCCTCCCAAACCTTCGATATCCATGCATTTTCTACTGATAAAATGCTGAATCCTTCCTGTGATTTGAGGGGGACATCCAAACTCATTTGGGCAAAAGTGCTTCGCATCTCCTTCTTTGCGAATCAAAGGGGTAGCACATTCGGGACAACGAGCTGCATAAATTGTTTTCATAGCTGAAAAAGGACGTTTTGACAAATCCACTCCGACAATTTTAGGAATGATCTCTCCTCCCTTTTCAACAAATACCTGATCTCCGATGCGCACATCCAATTTAGAAATCTGATCTGCATTGTGCAATGAAGCCCTTCGTACCGTGGTTCCTCCCAACTGCACAGCTGCCAAATTGGCCACAGGCGTAATTGCACCTGTTCGCCCAACTTGGTAAGTGATGTCTTCCAAAAGCGTTGCCTGTTGTTCTGTTTTGTACTTATACGCGATGGCCCAACGGGGTGACTTTGCCGTATAACCCAATTCTTCTTGTTGTCTCAAGGAATTGACTTTGATCACCACACCATCTGTTTCATAAGGCAACTCATGACGAAGTGTATCCCAAGTGCTCACAAAAGAAAGTACTTCCTCCATGTTGTGAGCTACTTGCATCGTTGAAGGAACTTTAAACCCCGCTTTTCTAGCAGCCTGCAAAAGTTCTGAATGCGTAGCATAAGAACTGTTTTCTGAAACCACTTGGTACAACAAACAGTCCAAAGGCCTTTTAGACACCTCAGTACTGTCCTGCAATTTCAAACTTCCACTAGCCGTATTTCTTGGATTGGCATACAAATCTTCACCAGAAGCCGTCCGGTCTTTGTTCATTTGATAAAAACCTTCCAAAGGCAAAATGATTTCGCCACGTATTTCGAAAGTGTTTAAAAATTCGTTCTGCAACTGTAATGGCAAAGAGCGAATGGTTTTAATATTAGTAGTCACATCGTCCCCTTGAAAACCATCTCCTCGAGTGACTGCTTTGACCAAAACGCCATTTTCATAATAAATGTTGATTGAAGCACCGTCGTATTTCAATTCACAAGTATAAGACACAGGGCCTTCTACAATTTTTTTGACACGTGCCTCCCAGTCCAACAAATCTTCTTTTGAATACGAATTGTCCAAAGAATACATGCGGTTTTTATGAACCACTGTCTCAAAATTTTTGGTCACGGTTCCGCCAACGCGTTGGGTGGGAGAACTGGGATCTTTGTACTGAGGATAAGCTGCTTCCAAAGCCTCCAAATCCTTCAACAAAACATCAAATTCGTAATCTGAAATCTGGGCTTTGTCCAACACGTAGTAATTGTAATTATGGGCGTGCAGGTCTTTCCTTAGATTTTCTATCTTCTGTGCTATCGGGTCTGTCATTTCAATAAGAATTCTTTGCTAAAAATAGGGTTATTTTTTGATTATTTCACAGTTCTTAAAACCGTTTTTACACAGCCAATTGAATTTTTTTCAACTGTGTTTGCCAACAAAAAAAAGCCGACACAAAACGGTCTCGGCTTTCAATCAGCAAGCACTCAGCACTCTTTCCTATCTAAAAATATAGTTTTCTTTTTCTCCGTCAGCATTTAAAACACCCAGTTTTACAAAGCCATACCGAGCCTTTTTGGAAAGTTCTTTTTCCACGTCATCAACGTTGTTTATTTCTTTTCCGTTGATTTCCAACAACACGCTGCCTTCCTTTACTCCTAAGGACTTTAGTTGCTCATTTTGAATGTTCGTAATTTTAACACCGTGTGGGAGACTCTTTTTTTGTCCCTCTTTGGAAGCCATCTTTTCAACCGAAAACCCGAGTGAATTCAAAACTATTGTCTTGCTTTCAGTAAGCTTCAAATCCTTGGTCAGCAAACGAGCGTCTCTGAGCACCGAAACTTCAATGGTCTCGCCGGGACGTTTGGCATTCAATTGGCCCTTTAGATCTGAAAACTTTGTGATTTTTACATCGTTTATTTTCACAATCACATCCTCCACTTGCAACCCTGCTTTTTCAGCGCCTCCTCCCTCCGTGATGGCCAGTATTTTGACCCCCTCTAGGTTGTCTTCTTTCGGGTCGTATTGAATTCCAATAAAAGCTTTTTGAACATTGCCATACTCCATCAAATCCTCTACAACTTTTTTGGCAATATTGGAAGGCACCGCAAAGGAATACCCTACAAAAGCACCCGTTTTTGATGAAATGGCGGTATTGATACCGATCAATTCTCCCCGGGCATTCACTAAAGCTCCCCCACTGTTACCTGGATTGACGGCTGCATCTGTTTGAATGAATGATTCGATGTTGGTATTGCCTTTTAAATCTCTTCCCTTGGCACTGACAATCCCTGCTGTTACAGTAGATGTCAAATTGTAAGGATTTCCGACAGCCAACACCCATTCTCCTA
>DLQL01000011.1:11004-40448 GCA_002477565.1 Flavobacteriaceae bacterium UBA7433 | reverse complement strand
TAGCCTCATCAATCACATGATGGTTGGTAATGATATGGCCATCAGTAGAAATCAACACACCGCTTCCTGTACCCACCTGTTCAAAGCTATGCCCATTGCTTCTTCCGTAAAAAAAGTCTGCAAAAGGATCTCGTGTGTTTCTGATACTCGTGTTTTTTACGTGAACCACTGCATTCAAACTCTTCTCTGCTGCCAACACAAAATCTGTATTTTCAGCAGCTGCAGTGGAACTGTTTGTGAAATGGGTTGGAATGGGAATGACAATTCCTGCAGTTTTTTGAGGATGCTGAAAATTTTCAGGTTTTTCAAACAACAAGCCATAGCCACCCAATGAAATCGCCCCACCCAAAAATGCAGCACTTAACAAATACATTGCTTTTTTCATCATATAAGAAAATTAAATTCCTGTTTTTACACTCAAAGATAAGACAGGGAATTGTTTTTTTAAAAGACTTTAACGAGTGTTTAATCTATTTTAACGAGCTTTTAACAAACAGATAAAAGAGAAAAAAAACATGTTGAAATTGTCAAAACCTATTTTTTCAGCAACTGATGGAGTTGAAACTTAAATCCGAAATCCAAGCTGTAAGGAGTAAAATTGCCCTCTAATGGGTTCACTTTCCCAAAATGCACATAAACATTTGACTTGGGAGAAAGTATTCTTTCAACCCCAATAGCATATTGAAAAAGGAGGCCACTTCCCAAGTTGATATTGCCACCACCTGCAGCCCCAAAAACAGCTTTTGTGACGAATTCCCAATGATTGTAAAACGGAATGCTGTAGGTTGCACCCAAAAGTCCCTCTGCATAAGCTCCGTAGTCTCCTTGATAAGCCCAAACAGTCCCTCCGTGCAAACGAAAGCGGTCATTCAAATGTTTTTGAACTTCAAAACCGAGCAGCTGAAAGGAAGTCAAATAAGGCCTGCCTGACTTATCAAGTGCCTTACTAGATGAAAAATACGTCCTGTTGAAGGTTGCAAACGACAAGTGATTTTCGCTGTAGTCACTAGCAGGCACCTTAAAATGTGTGACTCCTTTCGGAAGCTTTGTGGGAGCAAGCAATTCAAAAGATTTACCGAGGCTCAATTCGAAGTGGTTCGTCGTAAAATCTCCCCAAGGAGACCATGTTTTTCCAGTCATCAATTGGAGGTCGTAGTTATTTTTCAAACGCAGAGAAAATCCAACCTCAGCTTGTGCAATGGCTCCTCCTCCCGATTTGATTGCGCCCCCTCCACTTGGACCAAAAAGAAGATTGGTTTTCAAAGAAAGTCCTTCGTTTACAAGCGCATAACGACCTCCCATTCCAGCCAAAATCGACATGTATCCATCAATTCCTCCTTGAAAGGCACCATTGGTTTTGAAAATACCGTGCCAATATTTATCAAGACGTTTCTCTATTTGAATCCCTACCAAACCTGCAGTTCCAAGAGGCTTTGTCGCTTTGTCTGAATCGCTTCCTTTTTGCAATTGGAAATAGCGAGTACCCACCAATCCAAAACGAAACGAACGAATGCGAGGAGCAAAAATTTCTATTGCTGAAGAAGCAATTTCTTTTGTTTTAAAATAATTGTCTCCCTGCAGGCTCAGTCCAAAATGGAGCTGATTTCCTGAAATATTGCCCGTTGGAAAATCGATTCGAGAAACACCAAGGTGCAGTCCTAGGTTTCCAAGTCTTTTCTCCACAAACAAATGGGGTCGCACAATAAGTCCTCCCCCATCGTCAGCGGCACCGCCACCACCACCCCCAACAAAGCCTCCAAAATCGAGGAATAGACCGCTCTCAAACAATTTCGTTCGCAATCCGCTTGATACGCCCAAAGTAATCAGACCGGGGCGAATGCCCTGCATGGTAGAATAAGAAGTAATTCCAAAATAACGCTCGGTGGATTGATGTGTGCGACTAAAAAGATCAAAGCCAATGCCCACAAAACCCAAATCAGGTTCTTTACTCATGGAAACGGTTTCCCAACTCAAGCGGTAACGATTTGGAACCTTTTCAACTAGGTAATCTTGAGAAACTACTGAAAAGGAAACCAATAAAAATAACTTTAAAAAAAGATTTGTAAAACTTGTTTTGAATTTCATCTGCTGTACCGTTTTATATGTTGTTAGTTTTTGTAAAATTGTCGAATTTTAATCTGTAAAGCCGCAAAAAACAGGGTTGTAAAAGGGCTTAGGTAATTGAAAACCGCATAGACAAAATAGTCGGAAACGGAAACCCCCAAAACACTTGACTGATAGGCACCACAAGTATTCCAAGGAATCAAAACCGAAGTTACGGTCCCCGAGTCTTCCAAGGTACGACTCAAATTTTCTGGAGCCAATCCTTTTTCTTCGTACGCTTTTTTAAACATTTTTCCAGGAATCACAATTGCCAAATACTGATCAGAGGCGATGACATTCAGTCCCAAACAACTCAGGACAGTACTCGCAAACAAACCAAAAACAGAATCCGCTATTTGCAACAGATATTCTGTGATTTTTGATAGAGCACCTATGGCTTCCATCACCCCACCAAAGACCATCGCAGACAAAATCAAAAGCACAGTCCACAGCATACCTTTCATACCTCCAGAACCAAACAATTCATTCAGTGCAGCATTTTCTGTTTCTATTTGCAGGTCTATAAAAACAGCCGTCAAAAGTGTCTTTAAGTGAGATCCTGAAAGGCTTTCGATCAGTTCAGACTGAAAAAAGAAAGCGAAAACTTCGGCCATCAGTACCCCGGACAACAAAGCTACTAAGGGCTTTGTCTTTAACAAAATCAACAACACGACCGTTGCAGGTACTGCAAACAACCAAGGAGTGATGTAAAACGTAGTTTCAATGGTTCTAAGCAAGTTGCTCAGGTCTGCCGTACCGGTTGTTTCTATCTGAAAACTGAGAAATCCAAAAACTAGCAGAGTGATTAAAAAAGTAGGAACTGTGGTGTAAGACATGTACTTGATGTGCGTAAACAAGTCTGTACCTGCCATAGCAGGTGCTAAATTTGTAGTGTCGCTTAAAGGAGACATTTTATCTCCAAAATAGGCGCCTGAGATGACCGCTCCTGCAACCATTCCAGCAGGAATACCTAATGCAGAACCAATCCCAACCAAAGCGATCCCTACAGTTGCAGAAGTCGTCCAAGAACTTCCCGTCGCCAAAGAAATGACGGCAGCAATCAACACGGAAGCCGGTAAAAAAACAGGGGGACTCAAGATTTGCAATCCGTAATAAATCATTGCGGGAATAATACCGCCCAACAGCCAGGTACCTGACAAAGCACCTACCAAAAACAAAATAAGAATGGGCACTCCCACACTTTTGATATTGGAAACAATCTCATGAAGCATGAACGGAACCGTTACTTTGTTCGAAAGCCCTAGCAGCGCGGCAAAACCTGAAGCTAGCAATAAGATCCATTGATTGGAATAACCCCCAAACACAACTCCTCCGGCAAAGAAAATATTACATGCGAGCAGCAACATTAGAAACCCTACAGACAGCCAGGCAAGACTCAATCTCAATTCACTTCGCTTTTGTCTGCTCTTCTCCATAAATGCCAAGGGGTCTTTTTTAAAAGTCTAAAATACTCTATTCTGAGGAACTTCAAAAAAATTCAACAAGGTCTTGCAAAACAAAATGTCTATTGGGTCGCATTTGGGGAGTTTTCTTGGACAACCATTGAAGGATCATCCGAGGCCTCTGCAAGCCCAACCACAACCAAAAGACACAATTGAGTTTCGGAAGCCATCTTGGCATCGAAGGCTATGAAACCTTTTTGAAATTATTTGAAAAGCCACCTACTCTCATGGGGCTGTTTTTTCATATCAAAAAGAACAAAAGCCAGAACGCATCAGGCTCCATAAATATCTTGCCGAAAATGTTCCTCTTCTCCTTTGACGATTTGCAAATAACTGAAATAACGGGAAGGTGCAATAAGACCGTCTTCCAATCCTAATTTTACTGCGCATTTGGGCTCGTCTATGTGCATGCAGTTGTGAAATTTACAGTCTTGTTTCAATTTGAAAAACTCGGGAAAATAACCCGAAATTTCCTCCTTTTCAAAATCGACCATCCCAAATCCTTTGATGCCGGGAGTATCGATGATAAAACCCCCAAAACTCAAGGGATGCATCTCGGCAAAGGTCGTGCTGTGCTGTCCTTGTTGGTGCTGTTCAGAAATCTCCAAGGTTTTAAGGTTTAAGCCGGGCTCGATGGCATTGACTAATGTGGATTTTCCGACGCCAGAATGCCCCGAGAACAAGCTTACTTTGTCTTGCATCAAAGCTTTTACCGCATCGAGATGCTTGCCTTTTTTGGCAGAAACCTCCATACAATGGTAGCCTATTTTGGTGTAGATGTCACACAATTCCTCTTTGATTTCCGCTATTTCATCCGAATACGTATCCACTTTATTAAACAAAAGAGTCACCGGAATGTGGTAGGCTTCTGCAGCCACCAAAAAGCGGTCGATAAAACTCGTCGAGGTTGGAGGATTGTCAATCGTAATAAGTAAAAAAGCACGGTCAATATTAGAAGCGATGATGTGGGATTGTTTGGACAAGTTCACAGATTTTCGAACGATGTAATTTCTGCGCTCGTGAATCTTTACAATCACACCGGTTTCTTTTTTTGATTCCAAATCAAAATCGACTTGATCCCCGACAGAAACAGGGTTGGTGCTTTTGATACCTTCCAAGCGAAACTTCCCTCGAATTCTACATTTATAGACAGAAGCATCTTCCGCTCTTACAAGGTACCAACTTCCGGTTGATTTGATTACTACCCCATTCATACTGTACTAGTTTTAAACAAAAATACCACAAAGACCTCAATAATAATGAGAAATTTGTGGTATTTTAAAAAGAACGATTGTCAAAAAATTGCAAAGCAATCTATTTGGAACTGACAATACTTTCTTGGTGGTTGATCGATTCTTGGTGAATGGATTTGAAAATAGCCTCTACAAAAGCATCACTCAATCCTCTTGCTGTTCCTTCTTTCTTGACCGATTCTAAAATAGCCGCCCACCTGTCGTCTTGTAAAATAGAAATGTTTTTGTCTTTTTTTACTTCGCCGATCTGCTCCGCGACTTTCATCCGTTCTGACAAAGTGTCTAAAATATGGTTGTCGATGACATCGATTTCTGCTCTCAATCCGAGCAATTGATCCAACGCTTCTCCTTCTGCTTTGGGCTCTCTTACTTTCAAATCGTCCATGATTGCTACCAAGCGATCTGGTGTGATTTGTTGAGCTGCATCTGACCAAGCGTCGTCTGGAGTGACATGTGTTTCAATCATCAATCCTTCAAAATTCAAATCCAAAGCGATTTGAGAAATTTCTTGGATCCCTGTTCTGTTTCCACAGATGTGAGAAGGGTCGTTGATGATTGGCAAATCTGGGTATTGTTGCTTCAAAGCAATTGGCAATTGCCATTGAGGGACATTTCTGTATTTTGTCTTTTTGTAAGACGAAAATCCTCTGTGGATAACACCTAACTTTTTGATGTTTGCTTTGTACAAACGCTCTACCCCTCCCAACCACAAGGCCAAGTCTGGATTGATGGGGTTTTTGATCAAAACGATTTTGTCTGTTCCTTCCAACGCATCTGCAATTTCTTGCACGGCAAAAGGATTCACCGTTGTTCTTGCACCCAACCAAAGGATGTCCACGTCCGCTTCTAATGCTAGCTGAACATGGGCCAAATTTGCCACCTCAACTGCAACCATCATTCCCGTTTCTTTTTTGACGCGTTGCAACCAAGGCAATGCCAAAGCGCCCACACCTTCAAAACCTCCTGGTCGTGTTCTCGGTTTCCAAACGCCTGCTCTAAAAACAGTGGCATCTGTATCTTTCAATTCGTGAGCAATTTTCAATACTTGCTCTTCCGTTTCTGCACTACAAGGTCCTGCAATCACCAAGGGATGGTCTAACTGCATGTCATCTAACCAAGTTCTGAATTCTTTTGTGTTTTCCATTGTCTATTTATTAATCGTCTTGTTTAATTTTTGCTTAAATCTTGTATTTACTTTTTAATTCCGTTTAAAATTTCTTTTATATAATTGGTCTCCTGCATGGTTTGATGCAATGCCACTGTATCTTCAGCAGCAATCATGTCTCGAAACGCTGACAAGTTTTTGATAAATGCCTCCAAAGAAGTGAGAACGTTTTCCTTGTTTTCCACAAAAATGGGCGACCACATCTTGGGCGAACTTTTGGCCAAACGAACGGTAGATTCAAAACCACTACCTGCCATATCAAAAATATTCTGCGCTTCCTTTTCCATTTCCAACACCGTCTTGCCCAACATAAAAGAGCTGATGTGCGACAAGTGAGAGACATAAGCTATGTGCTTGTCGTGTTCGGTGCTGTTCATAAAAATCGTACGCATCTGCAAAGCTTCAAAGATCGACAAGGTTTTCTCTAACGAGGCCTCACTGCTGAATTCACGATCGCAGATGATATTTACTTTTCCGTCAAACAAATTAAAAATGGCTGCTTGGGGTCCAGAAAATTCAGTACCCGCAATGGGATGAACGGCGACAAAATTAACTCTTTTTGAATGCTTTACAACTTTTTTGCAAATGTTTTCTTTGGTAGAGCCCACATCGAATACCAAAGCGGAGTCTTTCACCTCATCCAACACCTGCAAAGCCAGTTCTGGCGCATAATTGACGGGGACTGCCAAAACCACAACATCTGCAGATTTCACAATGGAAAAATCCGATATTTCGTCTACAATACCTAATTCCAAGGCTTTTTTGGCATGAGCAGCATTGGAATCGACCCCAAAAACAGTCCATGCGAAGTGCTTTTTCAGCTCTAAAGCCAAAGAACCTCCTATCAAACCCAATCCAATTACGGCTACTTTTTGTTTCATTTTCTTATCGTTTACAAACCTTACTGCAGTCTCTTTAAGACTTCTTTTAGTTTTTCTTCTGTCACACACAAAGATAGTCGGATATAACCTTCTCCGTTGGCACCAAAAACAGTTCCCGGTGTCAGAAATACATCTTTTTCGTACAAGAGCATGTCGGTCATCTGCTCCGAACGAATGCCTTTTGGCAATTTGGCCCAGACAAACATACCTCCATTTTCTTTGTTGTACTCACAGTCCAAGGCATCTAAAATACTCCAAGTAAGCTGTCTTCTCACTGCGTAAACTGCATTGATTTTATCAAACCATTTGCGTGACAATTTCAAAGCTTTGACTGCTCCTTTTTGAATGCCGTAAAACATTCCCGAATCCATGTTGCTTTTCACTTTTAAGATCTCAGACAAATACGCTGCAGCTCCACTGACCATTCCAACACGCCAACCTGCCATGTTGAAAGACTTGCTCAAAGAATTCAATTCCAATGCGACCTCTTTGGCGCCTTGGTATTGCAAAATACTCTTTGGAGCTTCATTCAAAATAAAGCTGTAGGGATTGTCATTGATCAAAAGAATCTCGTGTTTTTTTGCAAAAGCAATCAGCGCTGCAAACAAAACAGCATTCGCATCGGTCCCCGTAGGCATGTGGGGATAATTGACCCACATGATTTTTACTTTGGACAAATCCCTTTTTTCCAAGTCCTCAAAATCTGGCCACCAACCATTCTTTTCCGTTAGGTTATAATACACCGGTTCGGCTCCGACCAACTTGGTTACTGAATTATAGGTTGGATAGCCAGGATCGGGAATCAAAACCTGATCACCTTCGTTTAGAAAAGCCATCGAAATGTGCATGATTCCTTCCTTAGAGCCCAATAAAGGCAAAATTTCATGTGAAGGATTCAAATCTACCCCGTAATGAGATTTGTAAAAGTCCGACATGGCATCTCTCAACTCGGGAATTCCTTGGTAACTTTTATAGGCATGCGCCATCGGGTCAGAAAGTGACGCCGACATGGCTGCCACAACTTCTTTGGGAGGATCCAAATCGGGACTTCCGATTCCCAAACTAATAATTGGTTTTCCTGCGGACACCAACTGAGCTACTTCTCTCAATTTCTTGGAAAAATAGTATTCCTTTACCTCAGCGAGTCGGGTTGCTTTTGCAATCATCATTTGTAATTGTTTTGATATTCTCCCAGAATTTTACAACTGGACACTTTGGCATTGATGTCTTTCAACGCATTTTTATACTCTTGCACATCCTCAAATACCAAATCGGCAAAAAAGGCGTATTCCCATGGTTTTTCTATAATGGGCAACGATTGTATTTTGGACAGATTCACTTGGTGTTTTGCCAACTCCATCAATACCTCTCCTAAAGAACCACTCGTGTCTTTCAGAACGAATTTGAGAGAAGCTTTGGTCAAAACCCTCGGTGTTTCTTTTTTCTTTAAAACAACAAACCGCGTATGGTTGTCTTTGATTGTTTGGATTTCAGAAGCCAAAACATCCAAGCCGTAGATCTCCGCAGCCAAGGAACTTGCAATTGCAGCTACCCCCTTCAATTGTTGCTCTTGGATCCGCCTGGCAACTTCTGCCGTATCCTTGTCTTCTACCAAATGAATGTGTGGGTACCTGTTAAAAAACTTACGGCACTGCAACAAGGCCATGGGATGGGAATACACTTCTTTGACATCCGCTATCTTTTGGCCTTTCAAAGCCATCAAATTGTGATGGATGGGCAAGTAATACTCCCCGGCGATGGACAAACTGGATTCATCAATCAAAGCGTAATTGGGAAGAATCGCTCCCGCAATGGAATTTTCAATCGCCATCACCGCCACGTCCGCTTCCCCGTTCAAAACCAAGCTTGGCATTTCAGCAAATGTCATGCATTCCAAAAAGGCATTGTCTTGCCCAAAATAATTTTCGGCAACAATGTGGTGGTAAGATCCTCGTATTCCTTGAATGGCTATTTTCATTTTCTATTTTTCTTTACACAAAAAAAGTCCCGATTTCTCGAGACTTTCTTAGTTGTATTCTTTTGTTTTATCTAAACAACACACGGAAAGCCTCGCTTCTCTTATAAAAATAAAAGAAGAAAAAGAAACTTGTGAATGTGCTTTTGTAATCCATAATTGTTGTTGTTTGACAAATTTAAGTTTAAATTTCTAAATAACAACTTTTTCTGTAAAAAATGTTTTCCCCCCCTTTTGACAAAATGCTTAAAAAAGAAAACTTCAATTTGGCGATTGGAAACAAAAAAAGCCAAAGATTTGCATCTTCAGCTTTTTGTATTTCGATGTGCGGGCGGAGAGACTCGAACTCTCACACCTTGCGGCACTAGATCCTAAGTCTAGCGTGTCTACCAATTCCACCACGCCCGCTTTGAAATGTGGATGCAAATATACACAATACTTGTAAACTTCAAAGAAGTTCATTTCTTTTTTATTACATTTGATTTGTACATCCCCTCCCCGTATGAATCCACGAAAAGAATACATTGAAAATCATAAAGATAGGTTCCTATCAGAACTTTTTACCCTCTTAAAAAAACCGTCCATCAGTGCCGATTCCTCTCACTACCAAGATGTAATTGAAACAGCAGAACTCCTAAAAGAATCGCTCAAGGCTGCCGGATGTGAACTTGTGGAAATATGCGAAACCCCTGGCTACCCAGTCGTTTATGGTGAGAAAAAGATTTCCCCAGAACTTCCCACAATTCTGGTCTATGGACATTATGACGTGCAACCGGTAGAACCGATGACCTTGTGGAACTCTCCCCCTTTTGAACCCGTCATCAAAAATACCGAACTCCATCCTGAAGGAGCTGTTTTTGCGCGAGGAGCCAGTGACGACAAGGGGCAACTATTTCTTCACATCAAAGCATTGGAATACATGCTTGAAAACGAGTCGCTCCCCTGCAATGTAAAATTTATGATAGAGGGAGAAGAAGAAATTGGGTCTCCCAACTTGGAATGGTTTGTAAAAAACCACAAAGAAAAACTACGCAATGACATCATCTTAATCTCGGATACCGGGATGATTTCCAACACACAACCCTCGATCACCACCGGACTTCGTGGGCTTTGCTATATGGAAGTCAGCCTTTGCGGCCCCAACAGGGATTTACATTCGGGTCTGTACGGAGGTGCTGTTGCCAATCCGATCAATATTCTGACACAGATGATTGCAAAATTACACGACCAAGACAACCGCATTACCATTCCCGGTTTTTACAAAGACGTTGAGGAGTACACATTTAAAGCGCGTTCCGAAATGGCCAAGGCACCATTTTCCTTAGAAATTTATAAAAAGGCATTGGACATCGATATGGTTTATGGCGAAAGTGGTTACAGCACCGCAGAAAGAACCGCTATCAGACCTTCCTTGGATGTCAACGGTATTTGGGGAGGCTATACCGGTGAAGGCTCAAAAACAGTTATCCCCTCTTCAGCCCATGCCAAAATATCCATGCGTTTGGTCCCCGGACAAGACTTTGAAGAAATTGAAACGCTCTTTGAAAAATACTTTGTCAGTCTCGCACCTGAGGGAGTAAAAGCAACGGTAAAACGGCACCATGGAGGCTTGCCATACACCACACCCCCTGACCATATCGGATACCTCGCGGCCAAAAGAGCCTACCAAGAAACCTTTGAAGTGACGCCAATTCCGCAGCACTCAGGTGGAAGCATCCCCATTGTGCCATTGTTTGAAAAAGAATTGCAAAGCAAATCCATCTTGATGGGGTTCGGCTTGGACAGCGATGCCATTCATTCACCAAACGAACATTTTGGGCTGTTCAATTTCTTTAAAGGCATCGAAACAATCCCCTTGTTCTATTCGCACTTTACAGAATTGCACCAACAAAAAGAAGCACTCCGTTCCCAGAAGTAGGCCGTTTTCTTTTTTAGAAGCCCAACTGAGATCGCAACTTGCTACGGCCACTTGTCTTGAAATTACACGGGACCTCTACCTCGCAGTAAAAAAACCACTCACACAACATCGAAAACACATTTAGAAAAGCAATCCTTTCGAAAACAGCATCCTTATTTGTGAAAAAACTACAAAGATTCCAAGCAAAACAATTCAGAGGCAATGCCATCCGCCAAAAACATGCCTTTCGGAGTCACTTTTAAAACACCCGCGACCAACTCCAAAGCACCCGCATCAATATGCGATGCCATTTCCTTTGTCAAAAAGGCAACATAAGCCGTTCCAAAATCTTGGCGTACTTTTTCAAGAGACACCCCGAAAACCGTTCTCAAACCCGTCATCACATATTCGTTGTATCGATCGGTGACAGACAATGTTTCTATTTCAAATGCCAACTCCTTGTTTTCAATCGCTCTGAGGTATTTTGCATTGTTGGCGACATTCCAGGCACGTTGGCTTCCTGAAAAAGAATGTGCAGAAGGTCCAATTCCTAAGTAAGGAACTCCTTTCCAATAAGAGGTGTTGTGTTTTGAAAAACAGTTTGGTTTTGCAAAATTGGAAACCTCATACTGAACAAAACCTTGTTTTTTTGTTTCTTCTACTAAGATTTGAAAATGTGCCAAAGCCAAGGCATCGTCCAAAGGTGGATAGCTTTTGTTTTGAATAAAACGGGAAAGCGCCGTATTGTCTTCCACTGTTAAGGCGTAACTCGAAATATGAGTAACACCCAAATCAAAAGCTTTTTGCAAATTCTGTCGCCAACGTTCCGCGCTCAATCCCGGGACGCCATACATCAAATCAATACTAATCTTGTCAAAATAACGAGCAGCCGTTGCGATACAGTTTTCAGCCTCTATCGCGGCATGTGCTCGGTTCATCATCTCAAGGTCTTCCTCAAAAAATGACTGCACTCCAATACTCAAGCGATTTACAGGGCTTGCCCCTAGGGCTTTTATAGTCGCTGCATCCAAATCGTCTGGATTGGCTTCTAGGGTGATCTCAAGGACTGATGCGAGTCGGTACTCTTTTCGCAAAGTTGCCAAGAGCTGTTCAATTTCAGCAACCGTCAACAAACTCGGAGTTCCCCCTCCAAAATAAACGGTTTCCACAACCTCTTCTGAAAAGTCTTGAGCGCGCATGGCCAATTCTTGTTGCAAGGCCCACAGCATCTTATCTTTGTTTTTCAAAGATGTTGAAAAATGAAAGTCACAATAATGACAAGCTTGCTTGCAGAAAGGAATGTGTATGTAGATTCCGGCCATGGTAACTAATTGATCTTGAAACGAATGTTTTCTTTGTCCAAACGCTCCAACAATTCTGAAGACACGTTCACTTTCAATTCCCTGCTGGGCAATGTCAATTCTATTTTTTCTTTGGCATCCCTCAGTGTAAATTCCAATCTTTGTTTTCCTGCTATCTCATAGTCTTTTAGGACTCCATACAAATGATTGATGTGCTGTTCCGTCACCTCCTCGCTGTTCAACTGAACGGTGATTTTCTCACATTTATCATCCATCACATCATGGAGCAACATAAAGTTGGTGAACTTCAAACGCGGTTCGCCTTCCACCCCCGTATCTTTGTTGACCCATCCTTTTTGCAAAGTCGCATTGACATACAGAAACGAGTTTTCGGACAAAAAGTGACGAAACTGCAAATATTCATTTCCGAAAATTCGAAATTCGTGGCTATCTGCATAGTCTTCCAATACAAAAGTAGCCCAGCCTTTTCCCATTTTGGACACTCGGTGCTCAATTCCTGTGACAATAGCACCGATGCTCAGTTTGTGACCAATGTATTTTTGCATGTTGCCCTTGAACACAGAAAGACCCACATTGCAAAACTTCATTTCATTCTTAAAATCGTCCAAGGGATGGGCAGAAATATACATTCCCGTGACCTCCTTTTCTTTGGCCAATAGCTCCATTGTTCCCCATTTTTCACAGCTTGGAATGTCGGGTTCTGGAAATTGAATTTCTGAAGCTTCTCCAAACAAAGATACCTGAGAGGAGTTTTGACTTTCTTTGTATTTATGGCCGAACTTCAAGGCTTTTTCTAAAAAATTACTTCCCTTTTCGTCAACAATATAGTACTGTGCGCGGTGTGTCTTGGTAAAAGAATCGAAGCCCCCTGCCAAAATCAAGCCTTCAACTGCTTTCTTTCCGGCCAAGCGCAAATCAACACGTCTGACCACATCAAAAATGGAAGAAAACCATCCGTTTTCTTTTCGCTCTCGAATGATTTCTTCTACGGCCGCAGTACCCACTCCTTTGATGGCCCCCATACCAAAGCGTATCGCACCTTGTTCGTTTACTGAAAATTTCAAATAGGACTCGTTGACATCAGGTCCCAAAACAACGATTCCAGCACGCTTGCACTCTTCCATAAAAAAGGCAACTTGTTTGATGTCACTCATGTTGTTTGACAAAACAGCTGCCATGTATTCGGCAGGATAATGCGCTTTTAAGTAGGCTGTTTGATAGGCTATCCATGCGTAACAGGTGGAATGCGATTTGTTAAATGCATAGGAGGCGAAAGCTTCCCAATCCGTCCATATCTTCTCCAGTTTCTCTTCTGCATGCCCTTTGGCGGAGGCTTGAGCAAGAAACTTGGGCTTCATTTTTGCCAACACAGCAATCTGCTTTTTTCCCATCGCCTTTCGCAAGACGTCTGCCTCCCCTTTCGTAAAGTCGGCCAACTTTTGAGACAAGAGCATCACCTGTTCTTGGTAGACGGTGATCCCATAGGTCTCTTCCAGATACTCTTCCATGGCGTCCAAATCGTATTCGATCTCCTCGTGGCCGTGTTTTCTGTTGATAAAACTTGGAATGTATTCAATCGGTCCCGGTCGGTACAAGGCGTTCATCGCTATCAAATCTGCAAAAACAGTCGGTTTCAACTCCTTCATGTATTTTTGCATCCCAGGAGATTCGTATTGAAAAATCCCTACAGTCTCTCCTCGTTGAAAAAGCTCGTAGGTTTTGACATCGTCCAATGGAAAGTTTTCAGGATCGAGTTTGACTCCGTGTTTTGCCTTGACAATTTTGACGGTGTGCTTGATCAAGGTCAAAGTTTTCAAGCCCAAGAAATCCATTTTCAACAAGCCAGCATCTTCCACAACGGAGTTGTCAAACTGCGTGACATACATGTCTGAATCTTTGGCCAAAGCCACCGGTACAAACTTCGTGATGTCATCAGGAGTGATGATGACTCCACAGGCATGAATTCCTGTATTTCGAACAGAACCTTCCAAGACACGTGCTTTGTTGATGGTTTCTGCCTGTAAGTCGGAACCCAATGACAAGGTTTTTAGTTCGTTGACCAATTCGATTTCATCAGAACGCAATTTGTCCTTCAAACCTTTATCATCCAACGAAAACAATTTTTTAAGCTTCATCCCGGGAACCAATTTGGCTATGCGATCGGCATCGTACAAAGGCAAATCCAAGACACGTGCCGTATCTCGGATGGCAGATTTAGCTGCCATGGTTCCATAAGTAATGATTTGTGCTACCTGATTGGATCCGTATTTTTCAATCACATAATCCATGACGCGCCCCCTACCTTCGTCATCAAAATCAATATCAATATCGGGCATGGACACCCTTTCTGGATTTAGAAATCGCTCAAAAAGCAAGTCGTATTTGATGGGATCTATGTTGGTAATCTTCAAACAATAAGCCACGACTGATCCCGCAGCTGAACCCCTTCCAGGCCCGACAGAAACACCCATTCCGCGAGCGGCACGGATAAAGTCTTCTACAATCAAGAAATATCCTGGATAGCCTGTTTTGGCAATGACATCCAATTCAAAGTCCAAGCGCTCGCGAATGCTGTCCGTAAGTTCTTCATACCGCTTTTGGGCTCCCAAGTAGGTGATGTGACGCAAATAATTATTTTCACCCCTTTTGCCACCATCGGCAAGATCTTGGGCATCTTGAAATTGTGTTTCTATATCAAAAGCGGGCAATAAGACATCGCGGGCCAATACAAAAGGCTCTATTTTCGCTACTACCTCTTCGATGTTGAGAATGGCTTGCGGAACATCTACAAACAGGGCTTTCATCTCCTTCGAAGACTTGAAATAGTACTCTGAATTTGGCAAGCCATAACGGTAGCCTCTTCCTCTTCCAATAGGTGTCGCTTGCTTTTCTCCATCTTTGACACAGAGCAAAATATCGTGTGCGTTGGCATCTTCTTTTCTTAGGTAAAAGGTATTGTTGGTGGCCACCGTTTTGATTTGGTGCTTTTTGGAAAACTCCAACAGAACTTTGTTGATGTGATTTTCATCTTCTTGCCCGTGGCGCATCAATTCGATGTACAAATCCTCCCCAAAAGTCTCTTTCCACCAACACAAAGCTTCCTCTGCTTGTTTTTCACCGATATTGAGAATTTTGTTGGGCACTTCCCCATAGGTATTCCCTGTC
The DNA here is from genome assembly GCA_002477565.1 of Flavobacteriaceae bacterium UBA7433. Lineage (GTDB taxonomy): Bacteria > Bacteroidota > Bacteroidia > Flavobacteriales > Flavobacteriaceae > Flavicella. The sequence goes on along the minus strand of DLQL01000011.1, from coordinate 25,224 downwards.
AATACGATAAGATCTTCCTTGTACTGAGCGATGATTTTTTTGTCAATCCGAGGCAAGTAGTAAAACCCGTCAACAAAGGCTATCGATGACATTTTTGCCAAATTGTGGTAGCCGTTTTTATTTTTGGCCAAAAACACCACCTGGTACCCGTTGTCTTTTCGCGTTTTATCTGCATGGTCCTCACATACGTGAAACTCACAACCCACGAGGGGTTTGATCAGTGTTTCTTTGGGGGTTTCGCCGTTGGCTTCCGCTTCTTCATTGGCGGCTTTTGCCGCTTTGTTGTGACTCGCTACTGCGCTTACAAAATGAAAGGCAGCCATCATATTTCCCGTATCAGTGAGTGCGACAGCAGGCATTTTCTGTCGACCAGCTTCTGCCACCAATTCCTGAACCTGTATGGTAGATTGCAAGACAGAGTATTGGGTATGGTTGTGCAGGTGTGCAAAAGAGACCTCTTTCAGGCTGTCTTCGTTTTTGGAAACGTCGATGGTCGGATCTGAATGCTGAGCGGCTTGTCGCTTTCGAATTTGCTCACTTTTCTTCTTAAGGTTGGAGTGTTTTAAACCAACTACCTGAATGGGATTCGGATTCGCCTTGTTGAATTGTTGCAGGTAATCGGGAGCTGCTTTGAGCTCTTCCAAACCAAACACCTGCTTGCGAAGCAATTCTAAAAAACAACGGGTAGTCGCCTCCACATCCGCAGTGGCATTGTGTGCTTCCCCAAAACCAACCCCAAACAAATGCTGGTGCAGCTCTGTGAGCGTAGGAAGTTTGAACTTCCCACCACGTCCTCCTTCGATTTGACAGATTTGAGCTGTGACTTCAGTACAGGTATCCAAAACAGGCAAAGTGGCCAAGGGGTTTTCGATGCCCAAACGGAAAAATTCACAGCCCATGATGTTGATGTCAAAACCAACATTTTGACCCACTACAAATGTAGTTTTCCCAAGTGCTGTGTTGAATTTTTCAAGAACTTCTTTCAATACGATCCCTTGCTCCAAAGCCAAGTCGGTAGAAATTCCGTGAATTTGTTCTGCATCGTAAGGGATGTTGTATCCTTCGGGCTGCACTAAAAAAGCATCGTGTTCTAAAAGCTGCCCCATCGAATCGTGGAGTTGCCAAGCGATTTGCACACACCGAGGCCAATTGTCCGTATCACTGATAGGCGCTTTCCAATTCTTGGGCAATCCGGTAGTTTCAGTGTCAAATATCAAATACATAAGAGGGTCTTGTTCGTGGTTTTTTAAAGTCTTTAAAAGTAATCAATTTATCGTTCTCTTTGAGATGTTTTTATCAACAAAACACGGGTAAATTGCACTCAAAAAAATGGAACTAGAGCGCTGTGTACATCCCTCCAAAATGGAGACAGGAATAAAAGAAGCAGCCCCTTGTCAAAAAAAAGTTTATTTATTTCTGAATACAAATGGTATTCTCCCAAAAAAGTGTATTTTTGCAGCCTATTAATAATCAAGGTCGAGCACCTTAAAATTTAAATTATGTCAGTAAAAATTAGACTACAGAGACACGGTAAAAAAGGAAAACCATTTTATGCAATTGTTGCCGCAGATGCACGTTCAAAGCGTGATGGTAAATTCTTAGAGAAATTAGGAACTTACGATCCCAACACAAATCCTGCAACCATCGAATTGGATATCGACGGGGCTGTGAAATGGTTGCAAAACGGAGCACAACCTACAGATACGGCGAAAACGATCTTATCTTACAAGGGAGCAATGTTGAAAAACCACTTGGAAATTGGTGTTCGCAAAGGAGCGATTACCAGCGAACAAGCTGAAGAAAAATTCAACGCTTGGGCAACTGAGAAAGAAGCCAAAATTCAAGCGAAAAAAGACGGTTTGACTGCTTCAGAAGCCGCTGTAAAAGCAGCTGAATTTGCTGCAGAGCAGGCAGTAAACCAAAAACGTATTGACGATGCAAAAGCAGCTGAAGATGCGATCAAAGCAGAAGCTGCGGCAGTAGAAGCAGCAAAGGCTGCAGAAGCTGCAGAAGCACAAGCAGCAGCCGAGGCAGCAGCTAGTCCAGAAGCGGAAGCTACAGAAGCTCCTGCTCCCGAAGCAGAAGCTACTGAAGAAAAAGCGGCAGAGTAATTTTCTAAAAACGAGATGCGTAAAGAAGATTGTTTTTATTTAGGCCGAATCGTTAGAAAACACAGTTTTAAGGGAGAAGTGGTGCTCAAATTGGACACCGACGAACCCGAATTATACCAAGAAATGGAATCTGTTTTTGTCAATATTGGCAACAACATGATTCCATTTTTTATCAAAGACTCCTTGCTGCAAAAAGGCAACCAACTGCGGGTCAATTTTGAAACCATCCAATCAGAAGCGGATGCAGATGCCCTCCTAAAAGCAGGAGTTTACCTTCCCCTAAGCATGCTGCCAAAATTGACAGGAAAGAAATTTTACTTTCACGAAATCATTGGCTTTGCTGCGGAAGATATTGCCTATGGAGCCATTGGGACCGTTACAGGAGTCAACGACAGTTCGGCCCAACCTTTGTTTGAAATTGAGAAGGAAGGAATGCAGATTTTGGTTCCAATGATTGATGATTTTATCGTGAAGATCGATCGAGAACAGCAAAAAATCCTCTTAAAAACTCCTGCAGGACTGCTCGACATGTACCGCTAATTTTTTAAGAAACAGCTCCTCAGACAACGTCCAAATTCAAAACTTTCAACCATGAGTGCTCCTTTTCAATTCAAAGAATTTGCAGTTGCTCAAGACCAATGTGCCATGAAAATAGGCACCGATGGAGTCTTATTAGGAGCTTGGGCAACCTCAAAAACAGAAGCTTCCATTCTTGACATTGGTACTGGAACGGGTGTCATCGCCTTGCAGTTGGCACAAAGGAGTGCCGCCGAAATTATCGATGCCATCGAAATCGACGGACCTGCTTTTGAACAAGCCGTCGAAAACTTCGAAAACAGCCCCTGGGGAGATCGCTTGTTTGGATACCATGCCTCTCTACAAGAGTTTGCAGAAGAAATAGAGGACTGTTATGAACTGATTGTCTCCAACCCTCCTTTTTATACAGGCGCATTTCCCTCGGAAGATGCACAACGCAACAAAGCGCGTTTTGAAGATGCCCTACCCTTTGCGCATTTGCTCGCAGGAGTCTCCCATTTGCTAGCTGCAAAGGGACGCTTTGCTCTCATCATTCCTTTTCAAGAAGAGAGGAAGTTGATCGAAAGTGCTTTGCCGTACGGACTGCATTTGCAAAAATGCTGTCGTGTTCGTGGAAACCAACACAGCCCAATAAAAAGAAGCTTGCTCGAGTTTTCTTTTTCAAAGGTACAACCTACCTACAGCGACTTGCAAATCGAAACAGACCGGCATGTCTACACCAAAGAGTACATTGAATTGGTACAAGATTTCTACCTAAAAATGTGAGGTTTTACAACCTTTAAAACCAAAAAAACCAGCTTTTACTGATTCCGATTTATCGATCCAGCAATTCCTTTTGTCTTAAGAAAAAGTTTGACGTCCCATTACAAAAGTCATGCAAAAAAAATTAATTGGAACCATTTCCGATTTCAGCTGTCTTCCAAGCTTGGAAACCTCCTTCAATATTGTAAACGTCACGAAACCCTAGGGCTGCAAGTTTTTGGGCTGCTTTGCGACTGCGATTTCCCGAGCGGCAATAGATGTAAACCGGCTCGTCCTTTGGAAATTTTTGAATTTGTGTTTGAAAGTCTGAACGGTAATAGTCCAAAAATACCGCAGCTTTTATATGGCCTTCAGCTGTTTCTTCGGGCGTTCGAACATCGAGCAATAGTACCTTTTTGACTTTTCTATGTGCTTTGAGTGTCGCAACCGAAATGGTTTTTATCGGAAAAGCTTGTTCTTTTACAGAATTCGAACTGTGCTTTTTTACTTGTTTGCAAGCTGAAAAAACAAGAACTGTCAAGATGATGAAAATTACATAAGAATATTTCATAGGAGATAATCTGGCCCTACGAATGTAAGCAATCTTTTAGAAAATCAAAGAAGTACTTCGCAACTTGGTTTGAAAAAAAAATAAAGTTACTTTTGAAAAACAACAACTCAAACAGTATGAAAACCCATCAGATATTCATCATTACGACCCTTTTGGGAATGCTCTGCATCCTGCTCGGCGCTTTTGGTGCTCACGCTTTGCAAGACACGCTATCGGCAACAGCCTTGAAAAATTTTGAAACAGGTGTTCGCTACCAGATGTTTCATGTCTTGGCCTTGTTACTTGCAAATGCAAACCGTTCTTTTTCGGAAAGGGAAAAACAAAAAATCAGCTATTTATTTTTGGTTGGAATCTTTCTTTTTTCAGGATCCTTATACGCAATTACTGTCGGAAACATTCCCGCTAAAACCATTTGGTTTGTCACCCCATTGGGTGGACTTGTCTTGATGCTTGGCTGGTTGCAATTGGCTCGAACTTACTACAAAAAGAGAAGGAGCTCTCAGTGAATGATGATCCGGAGTACGATGAATACAAAAATGGTAAGAATGCAAGCAATGCCCACTTTAAAAGCACCGCTTTTGTAATGAATTTGATGCAATTTTTTATCTTTTGCATAGCTCCAAATCATCAAGCCTACAAAGGCAACTACAAAGCATCCTGCAAAAATCAATTGACCGTTACTAAACATAATTTTGTATTTTAGACAAAAATAAACAAAACAGACGGATCCCTAAAGTTTATCGTTACAATCCGTCCCTAAAAACCCAAAAAGCACCTCCCATGAAAAATAAAATCCAAGCCGTTCAAGAATTTCACGAGTCGTTTCGACTGGGCATCAATCACGCACCGATTGCAGATCTTGGGAAGAAAAAAAACAACCTGCGGTTCAATTTGATGGCAGAAGAAAATGAGGAGTATCTAGAAGCTGCCAACGACAACGATTTGGTGGAAGTGGCAGATGCCCTAGGAGACATGTTGTACATCCTTTGTGGCACCATTTTGGAACACGGCATGCAGCACAAAATTGAGGAAGTCTTCAATGAAATCCAACGCAGCAACATGAGCAAATTGGGTGCCGACGGAAAACCCATATACCGCGAAGACGGCAAGGTCCTCAAAGGCCCTTCCTACTTCAAACCAAACATCCAAAAAATATTGGACAATTAGTCGCTAACTCACAAAATCTTTGTTGAAAAATCCGCCCCGATTCTCTTTGCGATTTCGTGAAAACTCGCAGATGAGGTAGGCCGTTGTAATCAAATTCCGCAGCTCACACAATTCTACTGAAATCAGGGATTCTTTGTACAGCTCTTCCGTTTCTTCATAGATGATTCGCAAGCGCTTTTCAGCACTGATCAACCGTCGATTGGAACGGACAATACCGACGTAATCACTCATAATCTTTTGAACAGAAGAACGCCCGTGTGTGATCAAAATGTTTTCTTTATTTTGGGAGGTATTTGTGGCATCCCATTCGGGGACATCGGCGCTCAAGGCCAAGGCATCGATGGCTTGAATGCTTGCCAAATAACTTTTCTCAGAATACACAAGCGCTTCCAACAAGGAATTGGAAGCCAACCTATTGGCACCGTGCAAGCCTGTGTACGAACATTCGCCACAAGCGTAGAGGTTTTTGATGGAAGTTTCCCCGTCGAGATTCACTTTGACACCTCCACAAATATAATGTGCGGCCGTGACAACTGGAATCCACTTTTTTCGGATGTCAATCCCAAGACTGTTGCACTTTTCTAAGATGTTGGGAAAGTGTTCTTTGAATTTTTCAAAATCGAGTTGTGTGCAATCTAAAAACACATAATTGTCTCCACTCGTTTTGAGTTCGGTATCAATGGCTCTTGCCACGATATCTCGAGAAGCCAATTCCTCGCGTTCGTCGTATTTGCGCATAAAAAACTCTCCTTTGACCGTTCGCAAGCGCGCTCCAAAACCACGGACAGCTTCGGAAATCAAAAATGCAGGTGATTCTTGTGGAGACTGAAACAAAGCGGTCGGATGGAATTGTACAAACTCCATACCTTCGATTTCAGCCTTGGCGCGGTAGGCCATCCCAACACCATCGCCCGTAGCAATGCTCGGGTTGGTCGTGGTGGTATAAGCCTGTCCACTTCCTCCTGATGCGACCAATGTGATTTTTGAAACAATTGTTTTTACTTGATTGGCATTGCTGTCAAAAACATAAGCACCAAAGCAAGTGATTTCGTCTTGTAGGTCAAGGGGTGCTTTTTGAACATGGTGCTCCGTAATAAAATCAATTGCGTAGTGTTCTTCAAAGACTTGGATGTTTTTTGTTTTTGAGATCATGACCAACAAGGCTCTTTCGATTTCATAACCCGTGATGTCTTTGTGGTGTAAAATTCGATTTTGAGAATGTCCTCCTTCTTTTCCCAAGTCAAAGTCACCGATGTTGTTTTCATCAAACTGGACCCCCCAAGCTATCAATTCTTTCAGACGCGCTGGCCCTTCTTCAACCACCATCCGAACTACTTCTTCCTTGCAAAGTCCGTCTCCCGCAATCAAAGTATCTTGAATGTGTTGTTCAAAAGAATCTGCATCGGTGTCATAGACCGTAGCGATGCCTCCTTGTGCATACTTCGTGTTGGACTCGCTTTTATCTGCTTTAGTGACAATGACGACTTTGCGACTCGTATCGTGGTGTGCCACTTTGAGTGCATAGGTAAGCCCAGCTATTCCAGAGCCAACAACAAGGTAATCAGTTTCAATCATGAGGGTAAATGCGTCTTTAAAAGTAACTATTCAACGGCTGTTAAGACAAGGCCAACATGCGCTCGATGGGCAACAAAGCTTTTTCAGCCATCACAGGATCTACGTCTACAGCTGGCAGTTCGTACTTCATGCAGGTGTACAGCTTTTTCAAGGTATTCAGTTTCATATAGCCGCATTCACTGCACGCACAGGTATTGTCTTCTTCTGAAGGGGCAGCAATCAATGTTTTTTCAGGAACTTGTTTGATCATTTCATGAAGGATACCTGCTTCTGTCGCGACAATAAATTTCTCTTTTTTACTTTCTCGAGCGTATTTTAACAAGCCTGAAGTGGAACCAATGTAAGCGGCTGTTTTTAGAATGTGAGCGGGCGATTCTGGGTGTGCAATGATTTCTGCGTCGGGGTGTTGCTTGTACAAATCCAACAATTTCTCAATAGAAAAAGCTTCGTGTACCATGCATGCACCTTCCCACAACAGCATGTTTCTGCCCGTCTGTTTGTTCAAATAATCACCAAGATTTTTGTCGGGTGCAAAAATTAGTTTTTGAGCTGCCGGAAAAGAGTTGATGATTTTTACCGCATTGGAAGAGGTACAGACCACGTCGCTTAGAGTTTTGATCTCCGCGGAACAATTGATATAAGTGACTACTTTGTGATCTGGATGTGCCTCCGTGAATGCTTTGAACTGCTCAGGAGGACAGGAGTCTGCCAAGGAACAACCTGCCTTTAAATCGGGCAGCAGTACTTTTTTATTTGGATTGAGGATTTTAGCAGTTTCTGCCATAAAATGAACCCCTGCAAACACAATGATTTCAGCATCTGTCTTGGCAGCTTCTTGTGCCAAAGCCAAGCTGTCCCCAACAAAATCAGCAATGTCTTGTATGGCTTTTTCTTGGTAGTAGTGGGCCAAAATTACCGCTTTTTTTTCTTTCCTTAAAGCATTGATTTCTTTGACATAGTCTATGTTTTTTGGGGTTTCCACCTCCAAATAGCCTGTTGAATTGAGGGTGTCTTTTGCGTGCTCTAATGTGTTCATATGTGCGTTGCTTGTGTTCTTAATAAAAAAGGAGTTGTGCCGGTAACCTATTAAAGGAAGGAGGTTTCAAGTTCTAGATTTTTCGAACTTTGTAGGTCCATCCAAATGTATCTTCCGATTTTTTTGTTTGAATCCCGGTAATTCTCTCTTTAAAATGTGCTGCGTAACTGTTTGTCAATTTGGGCAACTCATAATCGACACCTTGAAAACAAAATCCAGTGATTGGGTTGATGACGGCTGCGGTTCCTGCCCCAAACATCTCCAAAAGGTTCCCATTTTTAGCAGCTTCCTCGATTTCGAATACTGAAATGGTTCTCACTGTAACGTTGATGCCTTCGTCTTCTGCAATGGCCAAAACACTTTTTCGGGTAACGCCGTCTAAAATTCGATCTGAAGTAGGAGCTGTCAACAAAGTATCTCCAATTCGGAAGAAAACATTCATAGTTCCAGCTTCTTCTAGGTTTTCATGTGTACTTGCATCCGTCCAAACGACTTGTTGATAGCCGGCATCATTGGCCAATTTAGTGGGGTAAAATTGTCCTGCATAATTTCCTGCACATTTGGCAAAACCAACACCCCCACTTGCCGAACGGCTGTAAGTGTCCGCAAACAAAACGCGCACTTCTCCACTGTAATAAGATTGGGCAGGAGAACAGAGAATCATCAATTTGTACTCTTGGGCAGGGCTCGCAGATACTCCGGCTTCTGTAGCAATTACAAAAGGACGGATGTACAAGGAACTGCCTTCATCTTTTTGAATCCAGTCTTTGTCCAAGTTCAACAAGGTTTCTAAACCGTCAAAAAACAACTCTTTTGGAAATTCTGGAATCGCCAAACGCACTGCAGATTTGTTCAAGCGTGCATGGTTCTCTTCAGGTCGAAACAACCAAATAGAATCGTCTTCTCCTTTGTAGGCTTTCATTCCTTCAAAAATAGCCTGTCCGTAGTGAAAAACTTTTGCAGACGGATCTAGAGAGATGGGTCCGTATGGACGGATTTGAACTGTTTGCCATTGCCCGTCTTTGAAGTCGCATTCCAACATGTGATCGGTAAAGACATTGCCAAAGGAGAGATTGCTGAAATCAATTTGTGAAATATTTGACTTCGTTGTCTTTTGTATGTCTATGGATGTATTTATATCAGTACTCATGGTCCGAAGGGTTAAGAGAAACAAGAATACAAAAATAACATTTATTATTCTAAATAAGTAAAGGTTCTTTGGCTAATTTCTCGAGCAAGTCTCGTTCTCCTTTGAAAAATAAGGCCCCTTCAAAAAACAACTCGTTTGGCAGAGACCCCAAAGCGATGCTTATTTGAAATATCACGATCAAATCCCCCGAAAGCCAAAACCTTTGAATATCTTTGCTACAGATTTTAGCGATTTATTTTGAAAAGAGAAATCATCATTACCGCGGACGGTTCTACCACCATTCACATGCCCGAGTGGAACGAGCAGTACCATTCCAAACATGGAGCCATCCAAGAAGCCTTCCACGTTTTTATCAAAAACGGTTTGGAGGCGCACAACAGCCCCCACCTTTCCATATTGGAAATTGGTTTTGGAACGGGTTTGAATTGCTTTATTACTTTTTTGGAAGCTGCCAAAAAAAACCTTCAAATTGATTATGTAGGTGTGGAAGCCTACCCGATTCAAGAAGACGAAATTTTGCAATTGAACTACGTGACGGAATTGGAATCTCGAAATTACGCACACAAGTTTGAAGAAATGCACCTGTTTCCATGGAACGAAAAACAGCAAGTTCACGACAATTTCTTTCTGACTAAAAGACAACAGCTGATCAAAGATGTATCTGACATCGACGCCTTTGACTTGGTGTATTTCGATGCTTTTGGAGCCCGTGTTCAACCCGAATTGTGGACCGAAGAAATCTTCCAAAAAATGTACGCTTCGATGAAAAAAAACGGTGTTTTGGTAACTTATTCAGCAAAAGGAAGTGTCAGAAGGGCCATGCAAGCTGTGGGATTTAAAGTGACCCGATTGCCAGGTCCCCCAGGAAAAAGAGAAATGCTACAGGCCATCAAGGAATAAACAAGTCCAAGCAGATTGAAAAAACATAAAAAAAAGTCGCTCCATTGGAAACGACTTTTTTTATTTTATTTCTATCTAAATCATTTTCAGGTTGTTGACCTCTTGATCTGTCAAATGCCTCCAATGTCCTCTTTGAATGTTCTTTTTGGTCATGCCCGCAAAGATAACTCGATCCAATTTGACGACTTTGTAGCCCAATGACTCAAATATCTTTCGGACAATCCGGTTTCTGCCCGAATGAATCTCTATCCCCACTTCCGTTTTAGACTCTCCCTGTACAAAAGCGACATCATCGATAAAAACTTTTTTCCCTTCTACTGAGAAATCACCTGAAGCTAAGGTTTGTAAATCTTTTAAAGAAAATTTCCGGTCCAAAGAAGCGTGGTACAATTTGCGCACATTGTGCTTGGGATGCGTCAATTTTTTTGCCAATTCTCCATCGTTGGTAAACAACAACAATCCTGTGGTATTTCTGTCCAGACGTCCTACGGGGTAAATGCGTTCTTTGGCAGCCATTTGCACAAGTTCCATCACGGTTTTACGACCTCTCTCGTCGTCCATTGTGGTGATGTAATTTTTGGGTTTGTTCAAGAGTACATAGCGTTTGGTCTCGGGATTGATCAAAGAACCGTCAAAGCGAACTTCATCGGTCAATTGCACTTTAAAACCCATCTCTGTAATGACTTTTCCGTTGACCATCGCACTTCCCGCGGCGATCAGTACATCGGCCTCTCTGCGCGAACATATTCCTGAATTGGAAATGTATTTGTTTAGTCGAATGCCATCTGCATCCGTTTTCAATTGTTTTTGAACAGGAGTCCTTGATTGAAGTTTAACCGCACGCCTTTTGGGTGTTGCTTTCGAATTCGGGCCTCGGGATTCAAATGTCTTTCTATTCGATCCTGGTTTTTTAGAACCTTGTTGTCGTCCTCGCGACGAGTTTCTTTCTGTATTCATTTTTAAATTGAATTTATTTTTTTTGCAAAACTACGCTTTAAAATTGTGAATCTCCTGCCTTGAACCAAGCAATCTTATTCTTCGAATTTTTCAAGGGTGTATCCAGATAAAAAAAAAGACTACAATTTGTTTAAAATACGTGCAATCAAAACAGAGGTATCTATCAGCGCCAAACTAAAAACCCCCAAGACCAATAGAATTTTCAAGAGGTTGTGCAACCAATTGTAGGAGCGTTTGGACTGGGCTTTCCACAAAAGAAAAACCAAACAAAGAAACGCCACAAAAACAAGGTAAAAATAGTACTGCATCAAGCCAATTTCCGGATACCCCCACAACAAATAAACAGGGTACAAAGCCATCAAAGCAATTGCAGTGATGAGGACTTTTGTTCGGTGTTCGCCATAGGTCACAGGAATCGATTGGTAATTGTGGACAAAGGCTCCCTTGATATTTTCCAAATCTTTGACCAACTCGCGAATGAGGAGTATACAAAAGAGGAAGATTGCGTGAATAAAAATCACTCTAGAGGTATTTTTGTGGTATACAAAAATGACAAAAAAAGGAAGTATCGCTAGCAAGGAAGCAAACAACAAGCCTGAGACAGGTCTCTTTTTAAATTTGTGAGAATAGAGCCAAATCAAAAAAATATAGACCGAAAAAAAAATTGCGGCGCGCCAAGAGACAAAAAAGCCCATCAAAACCCCCACCGTATTCAATATAAAATAAATGATGAGCTTGGTCTTTTGACTCACCAAATTGTCTATTCTTGATTTGATTGGTTTGTTGATGCGATCAACCTCGACGTCGTAAAAATGATTGATGATGTACCCTGCAGCAATGACCAAACTCGAAGCGAATACCGTCAAAAAAAGATGAAAATCCAAAACAGTAGCCAACAAGGGTTGCCCCGGGTTGAAAATAAAAATGGAAGCTAAATATTGTGCGAGGACAACAATTAAAATATTGTAACCACGCATTACCGAAAAAAGACCGAGAAGCGGATAGGCAATGGGTCTTTTGGATGACTTGTCGAACAATGAGCTCCAAAAATTCATTCTAGAATCTGTACACCAATTCCAATTGGTAGTCTTTGAGTTGGTGTTTTGCTTTTTCGTAATCTTTGGCAAAGCCCAAAATATAGCCACCGCCTCCGGAGCCACAGAGCTTTAAATAGTAGTCGTTGCTGTCTATCCCTTGTTTCCACAACTTGTGGAAAGCAGACGGAATCATCGGTTTGAAATTTTCCAACACTACTTTTGAGAGTTGTTTCATATTTCCAAAAAGCGATTTTACATCACCGTGAAGGAAGTTGTCGATACAGGAATCGGTATGTCTTGCAAACTCTTCACTAAACATTTTTCGGAAACCTTCCTGCTTCATCTTGTTCATAAACAAGGTGACCATCGGCTCTGTTTCTCCAATAATTTTAGAGTCCAACAGAAAAACAGCTGCCTTTCCTTGTTTTTGATAAGGAATGCCGGTTGCCTCAATATGGTCTTTGGAATTGATCAAAATTGGCAAACTCAAATAACTGTTCAAAGGATCTAACCCAGAACTTTTACCGTGAAAAAAGGACTCCATCAAAGAAAAAACAGCCTTCAAATGCAGCAATTTTTCTTTGGTTAAATTTTCCAGTACAGTGATTTTATCAAAGGCGTATTTGTCGTAGACAGCCGCTACCAAAGCACCTGAACTTCCGACCCCATACCCTTGAGGAATGCTCGAATCAAAGAACATACCTTTGGCTATGTCCTCAGCAAAAGAGGCGAGGTTGAACTGAAGCAAATCCGTCTCCAAGGTAGCGAGGTAGGCGTGAAATTTAAAAAGGTTCTTATTGGACTTTTTCTGGGAAGCATTGGTTTCATCTGCAATTTTCAAAGCCCCTTGGTAGTGGCTGTAAGGAATTGCCAAGCCTTTCGAGTCCTTGATGATTCCGTATTCTCCAAACAAGAGTATTTTCGCATAAAACAAAGGTCCTTTCATCCAATGAATTTTTTAAATAACTCCACAAATATACACATTTTTAAATGGCCTGGAACCCGCCGAAAAAAATCAACAAGTCACTGACGCAATTCGCACGAGGAATTTCCAATAAATGTTAGTTTGACAAATCCATTTGCTCTGCCCCGTTTCCGACTTTGTCATGGATTGCGTGGTGGTTTTGACAAAACTCGAGCAACTCGTCTTTGATAAATTGACGCACAGTGACTAACTCTTGTTTTGGGTACAACAAATGCACATTGGCCCCTGCATCCAGTGTAAAACAAACCTGGGAATCGGTCGCGGCACGAAACGCCCAAATTTTGCTGAGAATCTTAAGCGTATTGGGCTTCATCAAAATGAAATAAGGATGGCTGGTCATCATCATCGCATGCAAGGTCAAGGCTTCGCTTTCGACCAAAGCGACAAATTCAGAAAGGTTACCAGATTTCAAGATGGCTTTGAGTTTCGAAAGATTTTCCGTTGCTTGCTGAAAGCGTTTTTCGGCAAAAGGATGCCCGTGCATCAACTCGTGACCAACGGTACTGCTCACTTGCTTCTCTCCTTTGTCCACCAACAATATCGTATCTTGGTAATCGAAAAAAACAGGTGCAATCTCGTCTGTAAAAGGAACGCCATAAAGGTCTGAACTTTCCGAAATTTCAGGATGCGCTCCCCAAACAACCAATCGCCCTTTGACACTCCTACACGCACTTCCCGATCCCAAACGCGCCAAAAAAGAACCCTTTTGATAGAAATAAGCGCTTTCCATATCGGGAAGCAATTCTTTTTCAATACTCATCAAACACATAGACAAAGCACTCATACCACTTGCTGAGGAAGCGATGCCACTGCTGTGCGGGAATGAATTTTCAGAAGCAATCGTGAAATGGTAGTCTTTGACAAAAGGAACATAGTCCTGGATTCTTTCGAAGAATTTTTCGATTTTGGGCTTGAAAGCTTCGTTCAATGCTCCTTCAAAAAATATGTCAAAAGAAAAACTGGAATCGGCAACATCCTTTTTCTGATAAGTAACCGTGGTGAGGGTATGGCAATTGTCCAACGTAAAACTGATGGAAGGATTTTCTGGCAATTGAGGATTTCTCTTTCCCCAATATTTAACCAATGCAATGTTGCTTGGTGTTTTCCATGTGACAGAACCTTCTGAAGGAAGTGGTCCATAGGCTTGCGCAATAAAGTCGTTTGTTGTCAAATCCGTATCTTTTTTATGCAAAGATACTTGTTTTGTGGAAATAGCATCGCCTCCAAAGCGAACATCTTTTTTGGAGCCAAGGCCTTTTCCAAACTTCTTTTTGGTTATTTTTGTTGCTATGAAAAATAGAAAGGCCTTCCTTTTGTTGAACGGTGCCGAACCTTCCCTGCTACCAGATCTAGGTAGCTACCAATTTGTTTGTGCTGCTGATGGAGCCTACAATGTCCTAAAATCTAAAGACATTGCTCCCGACTTGGTGGTCGGTGATTTTGATTCCATCGG
>DLQL01000011.1:0-10992 GCA_002477565.1 Flavobacteriaceae bacterium UBA7433 | reverse complement strand
GATTTTGACAAAGCACTTGCTCTTCTCAAAGATCGCGGTTTTCTAAACATCGATGTCTATGGGGCAAGTGGAAAAGAACACGATCACTTTTTGGGAAATATCAGCACTGCTATTCAATGGAAAGGCCTTTTGAACATTACTTTTTTTGACGATTTTGGCAGCTATTTTTTTAGCGAAAAAACACTGGAATTGGAGGCGGTAAAAGGCAAAACAATCTCCTTGATTCCCTTTCCTACTGTCCACAAAATTTTCACGAAAGGACTCGCCTATCCCTTGCAAGAAGAAACGCTTACTTTTGGAAAAAGAATTGGCACCCGCAACAAAGCCATCGAAGACAAAGTCCATATTTCTTTCGAAAGTGGGGACTTGTTAATTTATGTCGGTACGCTTAAAAAACCACTGTTTTGAATAGAATCTTAAAACTTATCTGGGACTTCAAAGGACCCGACGGATTGGGAACTGCAAAACACCATTGCATCCACCTCAAAGAATTTGCAAGCCGTGAGCAATTGCACTATTACAAAATTGACTGCAAAGAAATCTCCGAACTACACGCCGCAGCATTCATCATAGTCGATGAGATGGACATGAAAACCTACCGGAACGCTTTGAAACCCCACCGTGGCGAACTTGCAAAACCTCAAGAAACCTCGTGAAATCACCGGAAAATTATGAAATTTAAAACTTTCCTTTTCCTAGCATTTCTCCTTTCAAATCAATGCCTCAAAGCACAAGGATTTGGCCAACACGATCCCTCAATCGATTGGCAAACGATAGACACTGAACAAGTGCGTGTCGTCTTCCCAAGCGGAACAGCCCTACAAGCTCAAAGAATTGCAGACATCATCTACTACCTTCACGCTCGCAAAAAAGAGAGCATCGGCATGCGTTCCAAAAAAATCGATGTGATTTTACAAACCCAACAGGTTGTCTCAAATGGGTTTGTCACACTGGCACCCTATCGAAGTGAGTTGTTTGGAACAGCCCCTCCTAACTTCAAGTATTTGGGCAGCACCGAATGGCTAGACCTATTGACCATTCACGAATACCGCCACGCCTTGCAATACGCAAATTCGAATCGAGGCTTTACAAGACTGATGTACTGGATTGGTGGAGAAAATGGATGGGCATCTGCCCTCTTTTCAAGCATTCCTGATTGGTACCTCGAAGGAGATGCGGTGTTGGCAGAAACCTTGTACACCCAAAACGGCCGAGGGAGAAATCCATACTTTTTTCAGGAATTGAGAGCGGTGCTGTTGGAAGGAAAAAAGCAGGACTACCACAAAGCGAGAAACGGCTCCTTCAAAGACCTTGTTCCTAACAAATACGCCCTTGGTTATGCCATTGCCAGGCACATGAGGAACACTTATGGCATCGCAACAGGAAAAAAGGTATTGGCCGATGCCGGGAGTTACAAATACGTCGTACGTCCCTTTTCGAGAGCACTAAAAAAACACACGGGTTTGCGCAGTCCCAAAATGTATTTGGAAGCCTACGAAAAGCTGCAAAAAAAATGGTCCGAAGAAGCAGCAATGTTGCAGCTGAGTCCAGCTACAAAAATTTCCAACCCCCGAAATAAAGAGGTCACCCACTATACCTTTCCTCAATTTTTAAAGGACGGCAGCATCGTTTGTCTTAAAAGCAGTTACCGGGAAACCACGCAACTGATTCGCATTGAAAATCAAAAAGAGGAGTTGCTATTGAATGTTGGTATTGCAGTCCAACCTTACCTATCAGCAAAAAACAACAAATTGGCATGGACCGCTTATCAAAAACACCCGAGATGGGCAAATAAAAATTACAGCAATGTGATTGCCTTCGATCTGGAAACCGGTGTCAAAAAACAACTCACTTCACACGAAAAATTGTTTTCCCCCGAATTTTCCAACGATGGAACCCGACTGGTCGCTGTGAGCGCAGATGAAAAACTACAAAACCAATTGGTGCTCCTCAATGCCACTTCAGGAAAAATCACAGATACCCTTCCGAATCCAACAAATGATTTTCTCAGCTATCCAAAATGGGGACCAAAGGACAAATTCCTTTTCTATCTGGCGAAAAGAAATGGAAAGATTGCTTTTTTCAAATGGGATTTTAAAAGCAGATCGGCCCGACAACTCTCGGATTGGACTGCCCATACAATAGGTTCTTTTTCCGTAAGTGAAAAGGCACTGTTTTTTTCCGCTTCCTTAAGTGGTATTGACAATATTTACGCCCTGATGCGAAACGGAAGACGAGAAATACGTCAAATGACCTCCGTCAAAATAGGTGCATCCACACCCACTTTTAACGAAAAAGAAGCCTCTCTAGTTTACAGTGCATTTCACGTAAGAGGCCATGCTTTGGAAAAAACAAACATCGATTTAAAATCAGCTACCAACATACAAATAACAGCTCCGAATAAACAAGAAAGATACGCGCTTCAGCCTACGAAAATGGAAAGCCCTTTTTTAGATTCGGTCCCTCAAAACGAACACCGAATCAAAGCCTACAAAGGGTTTTTTAAAGGATTGAAATTGCACAGTTGGGGACTGTTTCTTGGAAACAACAACCAGCCAGAAGAAGGACTACAGCTCCAAGCGTCCAACAGTTTGCAAAATACCGCAGTACAGTTTCAGCTTGTAAGAAACAACAATGAAAACAGCTTGGAATACGCAGGAAGTTTGCACTATTCCAAAAAGTACACCGAACTGCATGTTCGCGGATCACGTCAGCAGAGAAACAGTACTTCCATCAATGGAAACCGACCACTATCCGAATCGTTTTCTGAAACGATCTACGGCATCGGACTAGCTGTGCCGTTGAGCTGGATTCGCGGAAACTACAAAACAACCCTTTCAGCGAGTACTTCCTATGCCCAACACGAGACTTCCAACTATACCGTCTTTGACCTTCTTGACAAAAATGTGACGAACACTGACAAATCCCTTTCCTTTGGCGCTGTGGAAAGTCAACTTACCTATGCGAACTTCCGACGGACGGCTCTTCAAAATTTAGCGCCCAAATGGGGGTATTTCCTAAACATTCGCCATGCCGTCAGCACAAACGAAAACCCTGTTGAAAGCTTTCTTTCCATAGCTTCGGTTTATTTTCCCGGTATTTCTAAAAACCACAGCAGCAACTTGGAAGGAATGTGGAAAAAACAAGGTCTTTTTGGGGAGTATCGCTTTCCCGATTTGTTTACCTATGCACGTGGATATTATGGCTACACGAACGAAGAAGCAACCAAAATGTCTTTCAACTACCAATTCCCTCTGTGGTATCCCGATTGGGGTTTTCGAGGAATCGTCTATGTCAAACGGATCCGTGCTAATTTGTTTGTAGATCGCAGTCAACTTAAAGGATACACTACAAAAACGACTCAAAATTCTTTTGGATCGGAATTGATTTTTGACACGAATTTTTTCAACAACCTCCCTATAAGTTTAGGTTTTCGAAGCAGTTTCCTTCAAAACACAGATGCGAGTGCAAATACAAAAGCAACCGTTTTTGATGTTTTCTATCGCTTGAACCTATGACATTGCTCTAGGAAGCTTTTAGCAACTTTGAAAGAACCTCAATCTGTTGCCAACGCGCTACCGATGAGAAACCCTCCGGTCCAAGCATTTTGAAAATTAAACCCTCCTGTTATGGCGTCGATGTTTAAGATTTCTCCTGCAAAAAAGAGCTTGTCATGTACTTTACTTTCAAATCTTTTGAAATTGATTTCTCTCAGGTCAATCCCTCCTGCAGTGACAAATTCTTCTTTAAAGGTGCTTTTCCCATTTGCACTGAATTGACACTGGGTGAGTTGTGCTGCCAACACATCGATTTTTTTATGGGTCAAATCTGCCCAGCGGATCTGTGTATCCATTCCAGAAGCATGGACAAATCGTTCCCACAAACGCTTGGTGATTTCTGGAAAAGGAGAACGCAAAGCTACTTGCTTTTTGGGACTTTCTTTTTTGAGTTTTTGAAGGGCTTGGATTGTGGCTTGCAGGGGTTTTGAAAGCCAATTGACTTGCACCTGATAGACGTATTTTTTTTCGGCCAAAACTCGTGCAGCAAATGCGGAAAGCTTCAGTACTGCGGGACCGCTCAATCCCCAATGCGTAATCAACAAAGGTCCTTTGGCTTCGAATTTTGAATCTTTTAAGGTGACCGTTGCGTTGGGAACACTTGTCCCCAAGAGGTCTGTCAATCTCGGGTCTTTTATCTTAAAGGTAAACAGGGAGGGGACGGGAGGGACAATCGAATGTCCCAAGTTAGAAACCAAGTCCCAAAGACGTTTGCTACTTCCTCCTGCAATAACAAGATGACTGGCTTTAAACGTGTGTTTTTCTGTAAAAATCAACCACCCCTTGTCGGTTTTCTCAACGGAATTGACTCCGTGATTGGTCAAAACTTGAATGCCGAGTTTGTCCACCAAGCCTTGAAAACAATCCACAATGCTTTGGGAGCTGTTGGATTCAGGAAAAACACGGTTGTCCTTTTCAATTTTTAAGGGAACCCCTCTTTTTTCAAACCACTCCATGGCATCTCCTGTCATAAATTGATGAAAAGGCCCTAGCAACTCTTTTTTTCCTCTGGGATAGGATTGTACCAAATCCGAAGGGACAAAACAAGCATGGGTGACATTGCAACGGCCTCCTCCAGAAATTTTAACTTTCTGCAAAACTTCTTTGCCCTTCTCCAGGAGAAGTACATCCAAGTCTGGGTTTTTTTCTTTTGCGGTAATGGCGGTGAAAAAACCCGCTGCACCACCTCCAATGATGACAATATTTTTAGACATGTTGTGTTTTGATATGTGGCGCTTTATTTAAAAATGTTGTTTACAAAATCATTTCTTTGTAGGTCAAAACCGTACTGTAACCTTTCTCCTTGAAGTAGGCAGGGGTTGTTTTGTCACCTGTTGCCAAAACAAAATCGCCTCCCCAGGCGCCCAAACTTTTGACAGCACCTAAGTAATCGCCAAATAGCCGTTCTTTGACAGGAGTGAGCCGCAAGGCCTTTGCAATCAATTGTTCATGAAAAGTCAGAAGGGTTTCAAACTCATTCAATGTTGTCGCTTTGCTAATTTTTTTGGTGATTTCAGAGATTTCAACACAGAGTGTTTCTTTTCCCTTTGCCATGGATTTGTACAAACGGATCCCTTCTTTGCTGTCTTGCTTTTGATTCAGATAAACAAAGTACAGGTGCTCAGAAAAAGTAGGTTCAAAAGAAATAGGCGTTGCTTTTTGAGTCCCCCCCGCTCTTTGGTAATGAATCGGTGTGTTTTCTTGTGCACATGCGATGTCATAACCACTGCCTCCAAAAGAATTTTGCAACAATTCAAAAGCATCTACTTTGGCCCAGGCAGCGATGTTGTTGATCAAGGTAGACGACGTTCCTAGCCCCCAATTATTCGGAAAACTGAGACGGGTCTGCACCTTCACTCCTGATGGCTCCTTCAAAAAAGAAGGGTTTATTTTTTGGGCAGCGAAAAGAATTTGTTTCAAGGCATTTTCAATCGGGTCTTCAGAAGGCGATGCCAACTGATTCAAGTCAAATTTTGTTTGAAACCAACAAGCTCCTGTATGGGTAAAACTTTCCCATACCAAACTGGACTGCTTTGTTTGAAAGACGTTCAATTCTTGTCCAAATTTCGTGGGCAACGCCAAAGACAAAGCACCTTCTAAGACTGCGTATTCTCCAGTAATCAACAATTTACCGTTGCTGTAATAGCTTTGTGACTCCATAAAATAAATTTTAAATCTTTTTTGAGTGGATAAAATGTTGAATTCAGAATGGAAGGGCATATTTCTCCTTCTGTTGTTTTATTCCAATTTTTGATACATTTCCTGAACGGCACTGTGGGATACTGGTTGGTCCTTGAAATGAGTGACGAGTTTTTCTTTTTGTTTCTCGTTGGCTCCCAGTTGGTTGAGAATGTTCATCAGGTGCATTTTCATATGTCCCTTCTGAATTCCTGTGGTGGTCAATGCCCTCAAAGCCGCAAAATTCTGTGCCAAACCCGCCACAGCAATGATTTCCATCAACGCTTCTGCAGAAGGGTTTTGCAAGAGTTGCAACGAGAA
This sequence comes from Flavobacteriaceae bacterium UBA7433, assembly GCA_002477565.1. Classification (GTDB taxonomy): domain Bacteria; phylum Bacteroidota; class Bacteroidia; order Flavobacteriales; family Flavobacteriaceae; genus Flavicella. The sequence continues at coordinate 4,936 of DLQL01000011.1, read as the reverse complement.
TTTGGCCAACGGATGCAAGGAAGTCAAACCCCCAACAGTCCCCAATGCAAGGGGCAGCTCTATCCAAAACCGAAAGTGGCCGTCTTTGACTTCGCAGTGAGTCAAACTTTTGTAACTACCGTCTTTTGAGGCATAAGCATGGGCACAGGCCTCGATGGCTCTAAAATCATTGCCGGTCGCCAAAACCAAGGCGTCAATACCGTTCATAATTCCTTTGTTGTGGGTCACCGCTCTGTGGGGTTCCACATTGGCAATGTCTACCGCATTTTTAAATTTTAAGGCATAGGCAAGGGCTGTTTCTGGGTCACTATCAGGTACCAAATCTGTAAGCGGACAGGAAACTTCTGCTTTGACCAAGCATTCCGGGACGTAGTTGGACAAGATGCTCATCACAACCTGTATGTCTTCTCTTTCAAAAGTGGAAGCGATGGTTTCCAAACAAGAGTTGATAAAGTTGGCTCCCATGGAATCTTTGGTGTCAAAGGTCACGTGCAGTTGGAAGTAATTGGCCAATTGATCTGTTTTGGAGCGCAGTTCGATGTCCAAAATACCGCCGCCTCTTTTGCGCATGTTTTTAGTGAGTCCTTCTGTAGCTTTGAGGAGATTTGGTTTGCAGTGTTCAAAATAAGTTTGCAATGTTTTGGAATCTCCTCGGTACATAAAATGCACTTGCCCGATTTTTACAGTTCCCAATACGGTGGCTCGAAAGCCGCCACGTGAACGCCAAAACTTAGCCACCAAGGAAGCTGCAGCAACTACGGAACTTTCTTCAAGAACCATGGGGATGGTGTATTCTCGATCATTGATCAAAAAATTGGGTGCTACTCCGTAAGGAAGGTAAAAATTAGAAATAGTATTCTCAATAAAATCGTCGTGCAGTTGTTGCAATTGTGCATCTGTGTTCCAATAACGCTGCAACGTTTCTTTTGTAAGGTGTTGATTTTCAAAGTAATTAGAAGCCAACCACTCTATTTTTTTTTCTTTTGAGAGCTTTGAAAACCCCGAAATATTTCTGTCCATATAGATTCAAAAAAACTGATTTACTACACGCAAAGGTACTTTTTCCTTTTCACAATTTATTAAGTTCTAGAATTTAAGAACCAAAAGTTAAAAAAAATTATTACCTTACATTAAATAAAAACCTTAATCTCCTCAAAATCGATGCTTCAACTCTGTAAAACACATCCTTGTTTTCTGTTTTTTTCACAAGCCTATTTTTGTAGGATTTTCAGCCTTTTTGTTTAACCCTTAGAAAATATTAAGTACTAACCCTTTTACCCTAAAAGACTTGACATGAAAAAACATTTGATCCTATTATTCTTATTGACATTGTCATTCGGAATGACCGCCCAAAAAACACAAGAACAAGCAGCGCCCACTTCATCCAACAAACACGCCATAGGTCTAGGCGCTGGTTCTGGATTCGCACTCGATTACTCTTACAAGATCAACAACCGTTTTTCTATCTCCTCTCGGTTCAACATGCTTGCCTATTCCGTGGAAGAACTAGAAGAAGAAGTCGACGGACAAAATGTATTAATCGATGCAACAGTTGATTTTAAAAACATCGATATTGTATTTAGCTATTACCCTTTCAACACTGCTTTTCGACTCATTGGAGGTGTGGGTTATTTTACCGACAACTCCCTGAATATCAATCTTTCTTTCGATGAAAAAGTGACCATAGGAGAAGTAGATTTTACATCTGATCAAGTTGGTGAAATTACCATTGACAACAAATGGCAACAAATCTCTCCTTATGCAGGGATTGCTTTTGGACGTGCCGTACCCAATTCAAAATTCGGTTTTGCTGTGGAATTAGGTACCTACTTTTCTGGGGCTCCTGAGGTGTCATTGGATGCTACTGGAATCATCGAAAATACCAAAAACCAAGAGAGCTTACTAGAAGATAGCTTTTCTGAATTAAAATACAGACCCTATCTCTCTCTAAGACTATCCTATTCTATCTAATCAATACCCAAAAATCATGAAAATAATCAACAAATTAATCTGTACCCTTCTATTCATGGGAATCACATCTTGTGATATAGACAAAATTACGAGCTTGAAAGATGACTTTAGAATTACTGTGACACCTGATGCTGTCGACAATAAAAAGGAAATCCAAATCAACAACGCTACCAACAGTAATCCAGTGACTAGTGACATTAAAATGTCTATCTCTGGAGATGCTGCTTCAAATATTTATACCTCAGACGGATCTTCAAGTTTTAAGTTTGACCAAGGTAAAATTGTGATTGGGTTGAAAAAAGGAATGGAACCAAGTCCTGAAAATCCAATCCATGCTTCTGTAAAAGTGGAAGCAGAAGGTTACCTGTCCAAAACAAAAATATTGACCTTTGACGGTTCGGGCTCTGAAAGCATCAATATCAACCTATTGAAAATTGATGATTTGCCTAAAACCATTCAGATTGTAGAAGAAACAGGAGCACTTTCTGATGACGAAACAACAACTGATATTGAAGTATCTATAACGTCCTCTGACGAAACCGAAGAATTAGCAAAAATCGTACTAGAAGCAGGCTCTTCGTTTGAAGACAACAATGGAGAACCTGTGGAAGGAAGTAATCTTGTTATGAACATAGAAACTTATGAACTCCAAACACAAATCGTAGATGAACAAACCGGTTACAGTGCAACAGAAGAAATTGAAGAAATTACAATACCGGCAAGCAGGGATGATGAAGAAGCTACCTTAGATCCCTTTTCGGTAATTTCGGTTGACACAACACTAGACGGAACCCCTGTAAACATTTCTGAAAATACACCTGCAAAAGTGAACGTTTTCGTTCCAGACGACGGACAAGAATACCAAGTGTTTTTCGTTGAAAAAGGAAGTAACACAGCAATTCCTATTCCCAGTTTAGTGGGCAATGTAGCAAACAGGTCAGTCGGGAGCAATGCATTTACGCAATTGCAATTTGAAGCATTTTTAAATGGTTTGTATTTTATTGCTATCAAAATTTACCAATCTGCATTTTGTTCAGAAGACCTTACAACTTTGACTTTCTCCAATAATATGGCGGCTGATGTATATCGAATTACATTAAAAGAAGACGGAAACATCAAAAGTTCTTCGAATGTTACTTTGTTCAATGGAGAAGAAACCACAATTCAATTCCATCCAAAAAATGACCGTATTTACAGCTTAACTGTCATCAACAAAGGGAAAGATGTTTTGAATCAAGAAATCATATGTGGTATGGTTTATCCAACTTTTGAATTGGGTGTTACAGAAACTGCATCTTATGTCATTCCGATGGGCATTACGTGCCCTTCCGTTAGTATTGCCTTAGATGAGACACCTATCTACTACAAATCGATTGGTGAAAATACGTTCTATCCATATGGAAAGGCAGTTGCTGGTGAACTGAACAGTTCTCCTAAATTGGACCCTAACACAGACTACCAATTCCAATTCTTTTACGAAATAACTAGAACTACAGAAGCAATCTTGGGTAGTGAAATTGAAGAATTGATCGACAGTTACGACCTAGATGAAATCTGTGTTGAAATTGAAGCCGAAATCTAAGTAGACATGCAACAGACAATTTTATAAAGCATTTGTAAAAAACAGCAACTTTTATAGTTGCTGTTTTTTTTATGTAATTTGAAAAATCCCATTAACCCCCTTGAAATACCCACAAAACAAACCTCAAAAAAAACAAATATATTCTGATATTTTCATTGTGTAATACATCTAAAATAGATACATTTGCCCGTCTCTAAGAAAGATACAGACTACAAAAGCCGATGTAGCTCAGCTGGCTAGAGCAGCTGATTTGTAATCAGCAGGTCGTGGGTTCGAGTCCCTCCATCGGCTCCAAAAGAGTTCTTTCTTTGAAAGAACTCTTTTTTGCGTTCACTCCATTATTATTTTGCTAAATTTGTTTCCAATTATTTATCAAATTAATAATCTTAGAAGATGCTCGTAATTGGAATCGCTGGTGGTACTGGAAGTGGAAAAACAACTGTTGTTAATCAGATTATAAATGAACTTCCTGAAGATGAAGTTTGTGTCATTTCTCAAGATTCATATTACAAGGCAACAGACAATCTTTCTTATGAAGAAAGAACTAAAATTAATTTTGATCATCCAAGAGCTATTGACTTCGATTTATTAAACAAACACATAGCAGCTCTCAGAGCGGGTGAAATCATCGAACAACCGGTATATTCTTTTGTTACCCATAATAGGACAAAAGACACCATCAAAACCCACCCAAGAAAAGTAGTGATCGTAGAAGGTATATTAATTTTTAATAGCAAAGAATTATTAGACCTATTTGATATTAAAATATTTGTTCATGCAGATGCTGATGAAAGATTGATTCGAAGAGTAAGAAGAGATATTACAGAAAGAGGAAGGGATATTGAAGAAGTGTTAAGTAGGTATCAAAACACTTTAAAACCGATGCATCAACAATTTATTGAACCCACTAAAAATTTTGCAGATATTATTATTCCAAATGATCGATATAATACTGTTGCCATAGATATCGTTAGAACTGTAATTAGTGAACGTCTTTAAACTATGTTTTTAAAAAAAATAAAAGAAAATAAGCTATTTAAATTTCTGACAAATTTTTATATTTTTATACTAGCTATATTTTTAATATGGATGTTTTTCTTTGATAGTAATGTGCAACTCAACAGAGAATTTGACAAAGAAATTAAAGAACTAAAAAATACCATCACCTTTTATAAAAAAGAAATAGGCAAAGACAAAAAAACGATTAAAGAATTGCAAGATTCTCTTCAGTTAGAACGATTTGCTAGAGAAAAATATTTGATGAAAAAGAAAAATGAAGATATATATATTATAGAAATTGATACCTTAAAAAAATAGATGGATACCTTCTCTTTTGATGAATTTGATAAAATAACACCTGCAGCTTGGAAACAAAAAATTCAA
>DLQL01000047.1 GCA_002477565.1 Flavobacteriaceae bacterium UBA7433 | reverse complement strand
AAGAAAGGCTTTGTTGTCATAAAACTCTTGGGTCCATTTGTTGGTTCCCAATTCCAAAGGGTTTCCTTTTTTTACGGCATTGCTTGCAAAATCACCGTCAGAGATCAGCACCATTTTGGCGGGTTTTCCTTGGAGAATGCCCTCTGAATGCACAAATGGCTTGATGCGGTTTTTGTAGGCCGACTGAAAGCGCCCTTCCAAAAGCAATCCGAAAATCGCATTTCCTTGTGCGTAGTCTTTTGGGTTCGGCAATTCCGAAAGCGACTGCAAGGCAATGATTGTCGGAGCCGGTACTTTTTTGGACAGGGGAGAGCTGTTCAGCAAAACGGTTTTTTGAATGGCATTGGCCAAAGTGTCTATGCTCGATGCAAATTGCAATCGCATTGGCCCCAAATTTTTGGCGATGGGGTGCAGACTTCTGGATGTCACCAAGGGATGGTAGGGCCATACAAACTCTTGGTAGACCGTTTTGTTGCCTTTGTTTCCCGTAGCCAAAGCAATCTTTGCACCGTACAAATCCTTGACAAGGTTGGGTTCGAACCGAGCGCCATACCGAAAAAAGAAGTCGTCTAAATTCAAATCACGTGCAATTGCCAAGCTTTTGCCTGTTCGGTAGAGGCTGTCCATCTCAGCATGAACCGCATCGAGCATCCACAAGGAATTTCCGCCTTGAAGGGTGAATTGGTCGAGGACGTATTTCTCTGCTTCGCTAAACCGTTCTGTCGGTTTGGCAATCAAGAGCAGGTCGTAGCGGTTTAGTTGCCTCAATGATTTTTGAGGTTTTTCGGCGACTGAATCTAGCGTAAATTCCGACAAGTGGTGCGATTTGCCGAGGCTTTTTAAAAGGCTGTACAAATGAAGGTCGTCCAGTTCCCCGTTTCCGCGAAGGACGGCAATGCTTTTTTCTTTTTTAGAACTCACTTTTTTGAGTGCAGCCACAAAAGCGTATTCTAAATTTTCAATCGAAGCATTCAATTGGGTTTCTTGACTTTCCAAAGGATTGCTGTCTTTTAAGAGGGAAACCAGTTCTTTTTTGTCTTGGTAGTGCAGCGTTGCCCAAGGCAAGAGCACGGTTTCCGAGAGCCTGCCGTTTTCTTTTACTGTCAAGCGACTTGGGGTCATACCCGCTTTTAGGTGTTTTTGAAGGTCTTTTTGAGGGTTTGTAAAAAAGACTTTGATGCGGTTGTTTTCGGCTTTCAATTCGTCCAAGAGCTGCCGCACTTCTTTTTGAAGCCGATGGAATTCAGGAGGAAAATCGCCCTCCAAATAAACGCGGATGACAACCGGGTCCTCCAGTTCTTGGACAATTTCGGTACTCGTCTGCGACAATGAATACCTTTGATCAGAACTAAGGTCCAACCGCGTGTAATACTTGTTTCCCGCAAGGAGCAGGGCTCCCAAAGCTAGGGTGACCATCCACCCCAATTGCTTCGGTTTGGAAGGCGCAATTTTGAGATAACACAGGGTCAAAAAGAAAAAGGTGACACTCGCAAAGTAAAAGAGGTCTCTTGTATCGAGAACCCCTCTTGAAATGCTGCTAAAATGTGCGTACAAGCCCCAATATTGAAGGTCTTGTGTTTGGTTTGGAAATTCATTTCCCAGCAATTCCATGCCGTAATAACTAAAAAACAAACAGGCGATTGCGAGCAACAAAACCACCAAAGGACTTTTGGAACAGGTAGAAACCCACAATCCGATACTTCCAAAAGCGGCAGCGAGAAACAAGAGTCCCAGATAGGAACCCGCAATGCTGCCGATGTCAATATTTCCCATAGGCATTGCCAAACAAGACAAACTGTAGACATAGACGAGGGTAGGGAGCAATGCTGAGATGAGGAAGGTCAAAACCGCCAAAAACTTCCCGATGACGAGTTGCCAAGTAGGCAGCGGTTTGGTCATGAGAATTTCAAAGGTTCCTGTGCTGTACTCCTCGGAAAAACTGCGCATGGTCAATGCGGGAATCAATAGAACAAACAGCCAGGGAGTAATTTCAAAAAAAAGAGAGAGGTCTGCAAAGCCCGAATCCAAAATGTTGAAATCTGAGTTGAGCACCCACAGTAACAGACCGTTTAAGGTGAGAAACATGCTGAGGACCACATACCCTATGGCAGTGCCGAAAAACAAACGAAATTCTTTTTTTAGGATGGCAAGCATGGTTTCTTATGGATTGTCAGTGTTTTTATGATCGGGCTGGTTTGGCTATGGGATATTCAATAAAATTCTAACAGAATCACATCTCTGTAATCCAAGCCCAACAAACTCGACGCACCTCCCACGGTTTGCAAATTGCTTTTGTAAATGGCTATTTCGACAAAGCCCGCAGAATTGAAAATGGCCAATTTGTTTCCGTCGCTTTTTCGCTGCTGTACGGGCAATGAAAAATCGACGATGTCACTGTATTTTTGATCTATCCTATCAAAGGAATAACGGCTGGCACTCAGTTTGTAAGCGCGGCCTTTGCCCACCTCTTTGAACAGTTTTTCAGAAATGTTGCTGATCACATTTCCGTAATTGTCGATGTAAATGACGTTTCCGTGAATGGTTTTTTGATCTGCTGAAATTTGCGCTTGCAATTCGACCAATTGTTTGAAATTTTCCAAGGGTTTTCCAATCACTTCCAAAGTGCCTCCACGGGCAATGTGTGCTGCCACTTGTACAAAGACCTCCAAGACAGAAAAACTGCTTTCCACACGGTCATGTATATTGATTTCAACAATCTTACTCGGTTTGATTTCTGAGGCAATCATAGAAATCAGCCCGTTGTCTGGACAGACAAAATAATGCCCGTTGAGCAGCAATGCAATGTGTTTGTTGTCTTCGTGCAATTCCGAATCCACTCCCACAATGTGGATGGTCCCATCGGGAAAGTTTTTATACGCATTCTTGAGAATGTAGGCAGTTTCGGTGATGTTAAAAGGAGAAATCTGATGTGAAATATCGACAATCTGCGCCGAAGGAATCGAAGAATAAACCGCTCCTTTTACAGCACCTACAAAGTGGTCTTTTGTTCCAAAATCTGTCGTAAGTGTTACGATGGGCATAAGTATGCGTATTCTTGGTTAGGTTTGTTATTTTCTCACTAAAAAGTTTGAAAA
>DLQL01000007.1 GCA_002477565.1 Flavobacteriaceae bacterium UBA7433 | reverse complement strand
TCCTAAAGAATTCAGGTAGATTGAATGCCTTCCTTTGCCACAGGCCAAGTCCAAAATAGTGCTGTCTTTTTGCAGGTTCAAAAAAGAAAGCAAATTGGAGACAAAGAGTTCTGCCTCTTGCACATCTCTGTGTTGGTACAAAATGTGGTAATACTTGGTATTGAACCAATCGGTAAACCAATCTTTTTTTGAGGACATAAAACGTGTGGTTTTGCGCAAAAATAGGAATTAATATGCAAGAAACGGCAGGAGTTTTAAAATAGGGATGGCAAGGGGTTTCTTTTTTTTTGAAATTTCCATACATTGCATGCCTGAGCGGCTTTCTTATTTCAGCTTTACAGAAAAGGGATTACTTCGAATTTATAAGGGTATAAAATGTAGTAAAATGATAGATAAAACAGTCAAGTGGGGCATTCTCGGATGTGGTGATGTAACCGAAGTCAAAAGCGGTCCTGCATACCAACAAGTGTCAGGATTTGAATTGCACGCAGTCATGCGACGTGACCTTGTCAAAGCGAAAGACTACGCAAGACGCCACCAGGTGCCTAAGTTTTACGGAGATGCTGATGCGCTGATCAACGATCCAGCAGTCGATGCGGTTTATATTGCTACCCCTCCCGACAGCCATGCTCGCTATGCCTTAAAAGTCGCTGCGGCTGGAAAAACCTGTTGCATCGAAAAACCGATGGCTCCTTCTTACGAGGATTGCCTGGCCATCCAGGAAGCTTTTGAAGTAAAAAAACTCCCGTTATTTGTGGCTTATTACCGCCGCTCATTGCCGCGTTTTGAAAAGGTAAGGTCTTGGTTGGAAGCTTCGAAAATTGGAGACATCCGCCATGTGAGTTTGCATTTGAGCAAAGCCGCCAGTCCCCTCGATCTTTCAGGAGCTGTAAATTGGCGTACGCAGGCATCCATTGCCTATGGGGGGTATTTTGACGATTTGGCAAGTCATGGTATGGACTTGTTGCTGTACTTGTTAGGGCCGATTGAAAAGGTTCAAGGCCATGCTTTTAACCAACAAAAACTTTACACTGCCAAGGATGCTGTCGTAGGCAGTTGGGTGCACAAATCCGGAGTCACAGGTTCGGGAGCATGGAATTTTGGCGCTTACAAAAAGGAAGACCGTGTCGAGATTTTTGGCAGCCAAGGAAAAATAAGCTTTGCCGTTTTTGAAGATTTAGCCTTGCAACTCGAAACAGCTTCTGCTAAAGAGCGTATATTGATTGAAAACCCGAAACACATTCAGAGCCACCACGTCCAAAAAATAAAAGAACACCTTTTGGGGCAGGCCACGCATCCTTCTTCAGGAAAGACAGCAACACATACAGCTTGGGTGCTTGATCGCTTGTTGGGAAAATAACAAGAGCTCCCGCTCTCAAACACCTCACTCGATCTCTTTTCGACTTTCAAGATAAGAACTAAGGCTTGATAAACACAGTCGTGTCACGACCAGGACTTTCAAAAATATAAACTCCAGAGGTCAAAAAAGAGACGTCGAGTTGGTTTTTAACCAAGCCTCGAAATTTCAGTTGGCCAAAGAGATCTCGAATTTGAACTTCTTCATAGCTCTTTATCTGCTTGATGTAGAGCATTTCATCAGCATCTCTAAAATAAAGTGTTAGATGTGTGCCGGCCTCTTTTTCTTCTTTTTCTTCTTTGATCGGTTTTACCCTATTTGAATGAGTAGTAACATTCTTTTTAAACTGCAAATCGGTTGAGGAGGCGATTTTGAAAAGATGATTTTGTGAATGGGTGTGTGTTGTGAACAAACAAAGCCATACGAAAAGTACTAAAGAATAATTTTTGATTTTCATAATTTCCGAGAATTAGGGTTGATTCATCATAGTCCTAGAAAAACGGGTTTTTGGACTACATGCTTGAATTGCTCGGGGGAAAATGAAAACCAAAATAAAGATTGGCCTTGGGTCACTATTAGTAAGATATTTGAATATACATATTTAATTTGATTTTGACAAGCTCTAAAGCTCTTATTTTTAATTGTTTGCAAAACAAAATTCAAGAAGAGTTTTGCTGAGAAAACAACGCTCAAAATCAGGACACACCTGTTTTTTTTATTCTGTAAATAGCCTATCTTTGCCGGGAAGTTCACATATTGATTATTAGTTATAAAGAAAGGCAGAAGGATCAGACCTGTTGAAGCCTTAGCAACCCTTTGTGTTTCAGTACATAGATTTAAAGAAGGTGCTACATTCTACCGATCTCTCGGAAAGATAGCTGGAAAGAACAGTCTTTTAGCCCCTCTTTTTATCGGTTTTTCAGTTTTAGAAATTGATTTGCTAGCTCGTAAACGAAGAACAACAAAATATAGGGACAAAAAAATCACAGGAAAAAGAAATGAAATCGATTGTTGAAATACTAAAAGAACGCATCTTGGTCCTCGATGGTGCAATGGGTACCATGCTCCAAGCCTATCATTTTTCTGAAGAAGATTTTAGAGGAGCGCAATTCAAAGATTGGCCATTGTCTGTAAAAGGGAACAACGACATGCTCTCCATCACACAACCCGATGCGATCAAAGCTGTTCATAGGAGCTATTTTGAAGCAGGAGCCGACATTGTGGAAACCAACACTTTTTCAAGTACCACCATTGCGATGGCCGATTACGAAATGGAAGACCATGTCTACCAATTGAACTTTGAAGCTGCAAAAATTGCCAGAGAAGTGGCGGATGAATTCACAGCCTCACAGCCCAAAAAGCCACGTTTTGTTGCGGGTTCAATAGGGCCTACCAACAAGACAGGGTCCATGTCTCCCGATGTCAATGACCCAGGTTACAGAGCCATTACTTTTGACGAATTGCGAATCGCCTACAAACAACAAGCAGAAGCATTGTTGGACGGAGGGTCAGATTTACTCTTGGTAGAAACAGTTTTTGACACTTTGAATGCCAAAGCCGCTTTGTTTGCCATAGAAGAAGTCAAAGAAGAACGACAAATTGAAGTACCCGTTATGTTGAGTGGAACCATTACCGATGCCAGTGGTCGAACCCTATCTGGTCAAACAGCAGAAGCTTTTTTGATATCTGTATCTCACATTCCACTTTTGAGTGTGGGCTTGAATTGTGCTTTGGGGGCCGAGGCCTTGATTCCGCACTTAAAAGCCATTGCCAGCAATACAACATACGGAGTTTCTGCTCATCCCAATGCAGGCTTGCCCAATGCCTTTGGAGAATACGACGAAAGTCCGCAAGAGATGGCTGCACAGATCAAAGAATACCTCGATAAAAAATTGGTCAACATCGTAGGAGGTTGCTGTGGAACGACACCCGATCACATTCGAGCCATTGCCGAATTGGTCTCCGAATTCAAACCGAGAGCGATTGCCTTTCCGCACAATTAATAGAAAGCAATTGATACGAAAAGATAGATAATATCAAATACAGCATGCAAGCGATCAAACAAACAAAATATCTAAAGTTGTCTGGACTAGAACCCTTGGTTTTAAATCCACAAAGCAACTTTATAAATATAGGAGAACGAACCAATGTGGCAGGCTCTCGTAAGTTTCTTCGTTTGATCAAAGAAGAAAAGTACGACGAGGCACTCGCCATTGCAAGAGAACAAGTAGAAGGGGGTGCTCAAATCATCGACATTAACATGGACGATGGAATGATTGACGGGAAAGAAGCCATGGTGCGCTTTTTGCACTTGATCATGGCAGAACCGGACATCTCTCGTGTCCCCATTATGATCGACAGTTCCAAATGGGAGATCATTGAAGCAGGCCTGCAGGTAGTGCAAGGAAAATGTGTGGTCAATTCCATTTCCTTAAAAGAAGGGGAAGACGTTTTTCGGCATCAAGTAAAACTCTTAAAACGGTATGGAGCCGCTGTCATTGTAATGGCCTTTGACGAAGTCGGGCAAGCAGACAATTACGAACGTCGTTGTGAGATTGCCCAAAGGTCCTACAACATCATGGTGAACGAACTCGGTTTTCCTTCCGAGGACATCATTTTTGATTTGAATATTTTCCCTGTTGCAACCGGGATGGAAGAACACCGCCGCAATGCCATTGATTTTATCGAAGCGACCCATTGGGTGCGGTGCCATCTGACAAATGCCAGTGTGAGTGGGGGTGTGAGCAATGTGTCGTTTTCTTTTCGAGGAAACAACACCGTTCGAGAAGCCATGCATTCCGCGTTTTTGTACCATGCCATCCAAAAAGGCATGAACATGGGGATTGTAAACCCTTCCATGTTAGAAGTTTACGACGATATTCCAAAAGAGTTGTTGGAACATGTCGAAGATGTCATTCTCGACAGAAGAGCCGATGCCACCGAGCGACTTCTAGATTTTGCTGACTCTGTCAAAGGTGTTGTCAAAACCCAAGTACAGCAATTGGAATGGAGAGAGAAACAGTTGCAAGACCGAATCACACACTCACTGGTCAAAGGATTGGATACATTTATCATAGAAGACGTTGAAGAAGCACGTCTCTTGGCTTCAAAACCCTTGGAAGTGATCGAAGTTAATTTGATGATTGGAATGGGTGTTGTGGGGGACTTGTTTGGCGAAGGGAAAATGTTTTTGCCACAAGTCGTCAAATCGGCACGTGTCATGAAAAAAGCGGTGGCCCATTTGATGCCTTTTATCGAAGCAGAAAAAGACGAAAATTCAAGAGCACAAGGAAAAGTCTTGTTGGCAACGGTCAAAGGAGATGTCCACGATATTGGTAAAAACATCGTAGGTGTCGTCTTGGCCTGTAACAATTATGAGATTGTAGATTTGGGGGTCATGGTGCCGCCCGAAAAAATATTAGAAGAAGCTCAAAAACATCAGGTAGATGTCATAGGTTTGAGTGGCTTAATCACCCCTTCTTTGGACGAAATGGTTCATGTCGCGAAAGAAATGAAGCGGTTGGGTTTTGAAATTCCTTTGTTGATTGGAGGTGCTACTACTTCAAGGGCCCATACGGCTGTAAAGATTGCTGAGCAATACGATCATGGAGTTGTACATGTTTTAGATGCTTCTAGGTCGGTACCTGTAGTGAGTACTTTGATCAATGAAAATACCTGTGGAGAATTCCTAAAAGAAACCTATGGAGAATATGACAAGTTACGTGACGGATATTTAAACCGTGCTCGTAAAAAAGTGTACCTGCCACTAGAAGAAGCAAGGGCGAATAAATTTAAAATCGATTGGAATGCTGAGAATCTATACAAACCTAAGAAATTAGGAGTAGCGGTAATGGAGGATTTAGATTTTAACGAACTCGTACCTTATTTAGACTGGACACCCTTTTTTCAATCTTGGGAATTGCATGGAAAGTATCCCGCAATATTAACAGATGCCGTAGTAGGGGAGCAGGCATCTGAGTTGTTTAAAGATGCAACGGAAATGTTGACTCGTATTTTAGATGAAAAATGGTTTACAGCAAAAGCGGTCTATGGATTGTTTGCTGCCAATACAAAAGAAAACGCTGATGATATAGAAGTATATACAGATGCAAATAGAACGGAGGTTCTTGAAACCATCTTGACCTTACGTCAGCAATCTAAAAAAGGAGCAGGGAAACCAAATATTGCTTTGGCAGATTTTGTAGCCCCAAAAGAAACAGGCTTGCAAGATTATATAGGAGGTTTTTGTGTAACTACGGGGTTTGGTGTTGAAGAAATAGCAGAAAAATACAAAGAAGACTTAGACGATTACAACAGCATCATGGTCAAAGCTTTGGGAGATCGTTTCGCAGAAGCATTTGCAGAGTATTTACACGACAAAGTTCGAAAAGAGTTTTGGGGCTATGCTTCCGCTGAGAATTTATCGAATGAAGATTTGATTCGCGAGGAATACCAAGGAATTCGTCCTGCACCAGGATATCCTGCTTGTCCAGACCATACTGAAAAACGGACCCTTTGGCGTTTGTTAGATGTAGAAAAAAACATCGGTGTAACGCTGACCGAGAGCTTGGCCATGTGGCCAACAGCTTCCGTTTCAGGTTTGTACTTTTCCCACACCCAATCTCGCTATTTTGGTTTGGGAAAAATCACCAAAGAGCAGGTACATGACTTTGCCAAACGAAGAGGGTTTACAAAAGAAGTAGCAGAACGTTGGTTGCAACCAAATTTAAACGAGTAGTTTTGAAAAGACATTCAAAAACTCAAATCAGAAAAGAGAAATGAAAGTAACAGATCACATAAAAAACGCCCAAGGAAACACCTTGTTTTCATTTGAAATCGTACCTCCTGTAAAAGGACAAAACATTCAAAAGTTGTACGACAACATCGATCCTTTGATGGAATTCAAGCCTCCTTTTATCGATGTTACCACTTCGAGAGAGGAATATGTGTACCTCGACAAAGGCAATGGGTTGTTGGAGCGCAAAGTAACGCGTATGCGTCCGGGGACGGTTGGTATTTGTGCTTCGTTGAAACACAAATACGACGTGGACCCTGTGCCACATGTCTTGTGTGGTGGTTTTACACGAGAGGAAACCGAGTATGTTTTGGTGGATTGTCATTATTTAGGGATAGACAACGTAATGGCACTTCGTGGGGACTCGATGAAACACGAACAGCAATTTTCTCCCGTTTCAGGAGGAAATCATTACGCAACGGAGTTGGTGTCACAAATCTCCGATTTGAATACGGGTAAATTTTTACACGAAACCATCGAAACTCCCCACAAACCAAATTTCTGTATCGGTGTGGCTGGATATCCCGAAAAGCACTTTGAGTCTCCCAGTTTGGAATCGGACTTGCTGCGTTTGAAAGAAAAGGTAGCAGCAGGGGCGGACTATGTGGTCACTCAGATGTTTTTTGACAATCAAAAATACATTGATTTTGTGGCGGCCGCCAGAAACATCGGTATTGACATCCCTATCATTCCGGGCATCAAGCCCATCGCAGTTGAAAGACACCTTCAGATTCTTCCAAAAGTTTTCAGTTTGGATTTGCCTTTGTCCCTGGAAAAATCGGTGCTTGCTTGCAAGGGAGATCGCCTGTCTATTCGCCAGGTAGGAATTGAATGGGCTATCCAACAGAGCAAGGAGTTGATCGCTTTTGGAGTCCCCACAGTACATTACTATTCCATGGGAAAATCCGACAACATTGTCAAAATTGCGAAAGAGGTTTTTTAGTACGGCATCAATTGGGCAAATAGGGCTATAAGAAAAAGTGATTTGAACAGGAAGTTTGGATTCGTTTATTTGATTACTTTTGTAAGTGATAACTCAATAGAAATTTAAAAAAAATATTATGGCATTAGAAATTACAGACGCAACCTTTGAAGAAGTCGTATTGAAATCCGCTCAACCTGTATTGGTTGATTTTTGGGCAACTTGGTGTGGACCCTGTAGAATGGTGGGCCCCATCATCGAAGATTTGAGCAACGATTATTCGGGCAAGGCTGTTGTCGGAAAAGTAGATGTAGACAACAACCAAGAATTTGCTGCCAAATACGGTGTGCGCAACATTCCAACGGTCCTTTTGTTCAAAGACGGTGAAGTGGTAGACAAGCAAGTAGGTGTTGCTCCCAAAGCGACCTATGCAGCAAAGATCGATGCAGTTTTGTAGGTGTTTTGCTTTGAAATAAAACAGAGAAACGAGGGTCTTGCGACCTTCGTTTTTTTTTGCCTTATTTTCCGCTGCGTTTAAAAAGGGAGATTTTGGTTTTTTTACCCTAAATTTGAATTTGTAGCATTCTACAATTTTTATTGACATCTTATCCCGTTGAATTTTATGCAAGAAAAGTTAATCTCTAAAAAAAAGCCAAGTTTTCCGATCAGCAAAAAACTGAGCACCTACTTGACACAGTACAGCAGGAATGTATTGATGCCAGTTTTTTACGACGATTTGTTGCGTTATTCTGGTTCGGTTGAGGTCTTTGACAAAACGGGAGCAGACACCTTGTGGATTCGAGTGTATTACAAGGAATACGAAAGAGATGAGATCGATTTGAGTTTGAAAAAAATCTACACCATTCTCCATGCAGATGGAAGTGACGGCTCCTTGCCATACCTAAATGTGGATGCAATTGACTATTGTACATTTGGGAATTCCAAACCTTTCCGCATCAAAATTCGAAATGTGTTGAATGACAATTACATGTACATGTACATCAAACGCGCAGATGCATCTCGAGTATACGGCTTAGAAATTGAGCACCTTTTGTCTCCAGATCGCATCAATTTTTTAGTGCACAAAGACACCTTGGTGGAAGAACACATACAGGGAATTCCTGGAGATGTATTTATGAGCGAAGGCTATGAAGATTTTTCTTCCAGAGATCAAAAACAATTGGCAAAGGAATTTGTAAAATTCAATGAACGTTGCCTACTTCGCCTTTTGGGAGACATGCGTTCTTACAACTATGTCATTGTGCCCACCCACGATTTTGATCAGGTTCAATTTCGAATCAGGGCCATTGACTTTGACCAACAGTCTTATGAGGGAAGAGTCAAAGTATACATGCCGCAATTTTTAAAGGAAAATGGCAAGTTTGTGGAAATGGTTCACAACAATTTGAGGGAGGAATCGATTCAACAATATAAAATCGAGGAACGGTCTGCTATTTCAAAGCGAATCATTCGGGTGCAAGACCGCATCAATTTTTTACTAGAGTGCATGTCAGAAGACGAAATATCGTCTGAAGAAAAAGTGAAAAGACTTCGAAAGGACCTTTTCGATTACACCAAAGACAAAAGGTTTAAAACCTGTAAAAATATGGGAGCAATCTTGAGAGTTGCATTTGATTTTGTAGTTCGAAATTATGAAAATGTCAACCACTACGTGATCCATTGAGTTGAGCAAAAATGAGGTCAAACAAATTTTTACGCTCAAAAAAATGGTTTGGGGATGGGTTTAGTAGAGGTCAAAATCGATGTCGTCCAAATTTTCCATATCTCCAAAGCCTTCTTCAGCTCCGTAGGTGTCGTCTTCAAAAGTGTCTCTTGAAGCTTTGAACTCTTTTTCGGGGGCTTTTTCAGGGACATCGCCGATGGAAAGAACCAATTTGGGCAAGGCATCATCCGATTTCTCAACAACCGCAATCAGTTCCACAAAAAAGGTCCACATCTCCAAAAAGTCGTAGACATAGATCATTTTTTCTCCAACCGACTCTATGTTTTGATCGATTGTAGTGTTGGACATGCAAAGGGCCTTCGGACTTTCGTCCATGGAAATGAGAGGAATCTCTTCTCCTTGTGTCCACTCGTCATCTGTTCTGTAGAAAGAAGCCATTTGTTGGCCGTTAAAACCAAAGACATGGGCAATCGTATTGTGCAACTCTTCAAGTGTACTGCTCGCATCAATTGCAATCGTACGAATGACATCCTTTTTCAAGTCAAGTACAATTCTGATTTTAAATACCATAATTTAGGTCTTTGGTTCTTTGCAAAAATACTCGATACATTCTAAGAAATCTAATTTTAATTTAAAAATAAAACCCACTGCAACCCCAAAATATAGGAGTCTCAAATATCCGCATTTTTGTGGATTGTATCGCTTTTTTTTTACGTATCCGAGGGATGTATTAAGCGGTTGACCCCTAAAATGGTTGGGCTTGCTGTTTGCAAGTGAGTCCACCTTTTTTGTGAAGAAAAGTTACAAAAGAAGAAATTCGATTCCTTTTGAGCAAAAGGATTGCTGAGGAAGTTGTATTTTTACAGTTCAATAGTATTTTATGGACAAATCACAAAAACTCAAGGCCCTCAATACCATCACCAAAAATACGTTGATGGAAACTTTGGCCATAACCTATACCGATGTGGGAGAAGACTATTTGGTAGCTACCATGCCGATCAATTCCAAAGTACACCAGCCGATGGGTCTGCTTCATGGTGGCGCCACAGTGGCTTTGGCAGAAAGTGTAGGCAGTGC
Source organism: Flavobacteriaceae bacterium UBA7433 (assembly GCA_002477565.1). Lineage (GTDB taxonomy): Bacteria > Bacteroidota > Bacteroidia > Flavobacteriales > Flavobacteriaceae > Flavicella. Next base: position 16,771 of record DLQL01000007.1, on the reverse strand, counting down.
TGCTTCCCATATGTTTATTGACACTGCGGCTTATATCGTCAAAGGGATCGAGATCACCGCCAATCATTTAAAAAGTAAAAAAGAAGGCATGGTGACAGCTACTGCAACCATTCTTCATAAGGGAAAAACCACACATCTATGGAAAATCGAAGTCACAGACAGTGATGGAGCGATGGTTTCTTTTTGTAAATTGACCAATATTGTTTTGCCCAAAACAATTCAATAATTCACATTTCTATTGGCAACAGCACCTTTTTTATTTGAAAAACTCAAAGAGTCGTTTGCAGAACAACTTCCGTTTGTAGCCTACAAAATAGCCAATCAAAACACGGTAAAAGCGGTATTTCAGAAAGACGCCCAATTGCATTTGGTCAAGGACTATACAGAGGAAGGTTTTGTTTTTGCTCCTTTTGATTCCGAACAAGCTCCTGTCTTTTTCCCAAGACACACAGCTATGGAAGTGCCCTTTGCTGAGGAAGACCTGGAAAAAGTTGCTTTTGAAAAAAGCAAAGTTTTTCCTGAAAGCACTTCCCATCAACAAGAACACTTGGAACTTGTCAATAAGACCAAAGAATTTTTAGACAATGCTGCTGTTTCTAAGGTCGTGATTGCCCGTTCCAAAACCATCTCTTTTCCCGATTTTAATTTTTTAAAAGTATTCCAGCGCTTGCTCTTGCACTATCCAAATGCAACCTCTTATGTCTGGTACCATCCCAAAGTTGGTTTGTGGATGGGCGCCAGTCCTGAACTTCTTTTAGAAGTCAAAGAGACCAATTTTCACACCATGTCATTGGCAGGGACACAAACCTTTGAAGTGGGGGCGGAGGTCACTTGGGGAGCAAAGGAGTTGGAAGAACAAAAGTTGGTGACCGATTATGTGGTTGCCAATCTAAAAAAATCGGTCACTAGCTGCTCTGTTTCTGAAACACATACGGTAAGAGCAGGAGCTCTTTTGCATTTGAAAACTGCCATTTCAGGGACTTTGGATGCCGACAAAGGCCTGTCAGAAATCATTGCTACGTTGCATCCTACACCAGCAGTTTGTGGTTACCCAAGAGAAAAAGCAAAGGCATTTATTCTGAAAAATGAAAAGTTTGACCGATCCTATTACACGGGATTTTTTGGTGAATTGAATGTCGATTCCCAAACAGCCTTGTACGTGAACTTGCGTTGTTTGGAAAGAGATACTTCGAAGACCCTAAAACTATATATAGGTGGAGGAATCACCGCCAAAAGTAATGCCGAACACGAATGGGAAGAAACGGTTTCCAAATGCAAGACTATGGAGGCTGTTCTTTGATTTTTTTGTTCTGAGACAAAAACAATCCCTCAAACAAGAAACACTTTATTCGGTTGGTTCTTCGATTTATTCGTAATTTTGCAAGACACCAGTTTTTTCCTTTTTTTGAAAGGAAACTGGCTTTGAAACTAAAGGAATTAGGTAGGATACAGTACACTTTTTTAGATGAAATACCCAAAAAATGAGTTGGCACAATTGGTGATTGCTTCTTTGGTTTCTCAAAACCTCGAAGATGTCATCGTATCACCAGGTTCAAGAAATGCCCCGTTGACCATTGGATTGACCAGTCATTCCAAAATCAATACTTACAGCATCGTAGATGAAAGATGTGCCGCTTTTGTAGCACTTGGAATGGCGCAACAAAAGCAAAAGCCCGTTGCCTTGCTTTGTACTTCTGGCTCTGCTTTGCTCAATTATTACCCCGCCATAGCAGAGGCTTTTTACAGTGAAATTCCTTTGGTGGTACTTTCCGCAGATCGGCCAGAACACTATGTCGATATCGGAGATGGGCAAACCATACGTCAGAAAAATGTTTTTGAAAACCACTCTCTTTTCAATGCCAATCTTCGAGAAGGGGCTTTTTCTTCAAACAAAGAAAAGCTTGAATCAGCGCTATCCAAAGCGTATTCAGGCAAAGGCCCCGTACATATAAACATCCCTTTTGAGGAGCCTTTGTACGATACAGTCCCCACAATTTTAGAATTGGAATCCAAAGCTCCGTCCAACAGCAATGATTTATTTTTAGATGCAATACCGTTGGACGTCGATCTTTTGCAAGGACATGCTGATGTTTGGAACCAAGCGTCCAAAAAGATCGTCTTAGTGGGGGCGCATTATCCAGACGAATTGTTGCAAATCCAGTTGCAGCATTTTTCCAAAGATCCGTCCGTTTTGGTTTTTTTGGAAACAACCTCCAATGCGACTGACCCTTCCTTTATCAATGGGATAGACCAATTGTTGTTTCCTTTGAACGACGAGCAATTGGAGCAATTGAAACCCGATATTTTGTTGACCCTAGGCGGGATGGTCGTTTCCAAAAAAATCAAACAGTTTTTTAGAAAACACCGTCCCGATGCACATTGGCACATCGATCCTATAAAATCGATGGATACCTTCCAGTGTTTGACACAGCATTTCAAAAAGACGCCCCAACTGTTTTTGAGTCAGTTTTTCTTTTTGACTCAGCCAGTTGCCAGTTCCTATCAAAAAGAATGGCTTCAAATAAAACGAAGACGCAAACAACAGCACGCTGCGTTTCTCGAAAAAGTTATTTTTTCTGATCTCAAAGCACATGAGCTGATTTATGCGTCGCTACCGGATCAGGTTCATTTGCAATTGGGAAATAGTTCGGTGGTTCGCTATGCACAATTTTTTGAGATGCAACCTTCTTGGCGCATCTTTTGCAATCGCGGAACGAGCGGTATCGAAGGAAGTACTTCTACGGCTATTGGCGCAGCTATGGCCACTGAGATCCCAACGGTTTTTATCACAGGCGATTTGAGCTTCTTTTACGACAGCAATGCCTTGTGGAATGCCTATGTTCCGAATAGTTTTCGAATTGTACTGATCAACAACAACGGAGGGGGTATTTTTAAAGTCATTCCAGGTCCCTCTTCAAGCGAGGTATTGGATTATTTTGAAACACCACACGGTTTGAATGCAGCACAACTGTGTGAAATGCATGGGTTTGCTTACCAGAAAACTTCCGATGAACAGCATTTGAAAAGTTGCTTGCAAGCGTTTTATCAAGTGAGCAACCAACCGAAATTGTTGGAAATTACTACTCCGAGTGCTGAAAACGACCTCGTTTTAAAGGCGTATTTTAAAGAATTGTAAAACATTGAATTTTAAACAAGACATATGGAATTAGAAATTGGTGAAGAAGTAGATTTGGTTGTTGGACGTTTTACGCATGTGGGAATCACCGTTCTCATTAACGGCACCTATGAAGGAATGTTGTACAAAAACGAAGTTTTTCAAAAAGTACGCGAAGGTCAAAAGCTAAAAGGCTATGTCAAAAACCTTCGTGAGGATCAAAAAATTGATATTTCATTGCAGCCTATCGGGTTTTTAAATAAAATTGACACGAACGAACGTTTTGTTTTGGAAAAACTAATGGAGACCGAAGAGGGTTTTTTGCCATTGAACGATAAAAGCAGTCCAGACGATATCAAATACCACTTGAAAATGAGTAAAAAATCGTTTAAGAGCGCGATAGGAGGACTTTACAAATCAAAACGAATCGCAATCGCTGCCGAAGGAATTTATCTCAAAGAGAAAAAATAAGGAAGGAAGCGCTTCAAAAATTTAATAAGACGTTTTGACTGCTACTTCGTTGCTTGCATTTTTCAAGTCTTCTCTTTTGTCAGCGTACTCACACGAGCGATATTTTCATAAAAAAGACGGGACTCAGGGCTGTCACTAGGAATTTTGACATAGCCTTTTTTGTAATGGATTGCTGCCTTTCGATAATCCATGTCCATCTCATAGAAGCGTCCAATGTAATAATCTCCCATGGGTTCTTTGGGATGCGTATCCAGCGCGAATTCACCCAAATCTTCCAAATAATTGCTGTTTTCACTTTCGTGGAAACTGTCTTCAATTGCGTAAAAATCAGTGACCCGAATCTCCTTTTCTTCCCCGAAAAGGTACAGAATATTTTCGTATTTGTAGCGCAGGTATTCAATTTTTGCCAGTGGAGATAGGTAGGCGACCTTGTTTTCGTACTCTCTTTTGTCGATGCCAGAATAGCCGGTAAACACATGTTCCAGGGCACTTGCAATTCCTTGCGGGATGCTGGTCAGTTCGCTGACTTTATCAAAATTGTCAAAACGATAATTGAACACATTGTTTTCACTATTTGAAAGGTATCGGTTTGCATCGGAGATCTTATTTTTGAAGAGTTCTTCGGAATCGTTTGTGCGTGAGAGGTAATAGTAATATTCTTCGTTTTTCAGTGCCTTTGAATAGTCCTTTAGATTTTCAGGCATGTGAACTGCGAACTGAGGGTTGAGGCTGATGTAAGCATTGAAAACAGGTTGGTCTTCAAACATAAAGTAATTGGCAAAATTTGCCGTGAGTTTGTCACCTATGATGGTTTTGAAGTTGGAAATGCGGAAGTTTTCTTGAAGGAATTGCAGCAAATCATTTTTGATAAAACCAAAAGTTCTACTACTAATTTGAGTTGGAAGCCCGGAATAGTTGTCAAAACCGTAGTTTAGATAATTGAATTCTTTGAATTCTTGAGAAATGCCTACAATGATTTGAGAAGGCGCTTTGTCATTTTTTGCAAACAATTTCGAAGTTGCAACATACGTATCAAACAAGGCATCAGAATTCAAAACAACCGCGATGGGAAAAGCCAAGTGATCGTCAAAATAAGTTTCAGGAATAAAAATTTTGACTTTTTGAATTTTGTTCAGGTGCTTTGAAGAGATTTCCGTTTCAATAACTTCTTGTGCATGTGTTTTTGAAAAAACAAAAAGCAGTAAAAGGAGACCAATAACTTTTTTCATAGCGATGTACTTAATGTGCGTTCGAAAATACTAATTTTTTTAGTTTTTTCAATAGTTATATCTTTACAACGAATTAAAAAAACAATTATGATGCATGCAAAATGGAAAGATACAAAACCTTCGCCTCACTTGGGAGAAGCGTACCGAGATATCACCTATCGAAAATCTGGGAATGTCGCGAGAATTGCTTTCAACAGGCCAGATGTTCGCAATGCATTTCGACCCAGAACAACTTCTGAATTGTACGATGCGTTTTACAATGCACAAGAAGACACTACTATTGGAGTAGTCTTGCTCTCTGCAGAAGGTCCTTCGAGCAAAGATGGGGTCTATTCCTTCTGTTCTGGCGGAGATCAAAAAGCAAGAGGTCATCAAGGGTATGTGGGAGCAGATGGCATGCATCGCTTGAACATCTTGGAAGTGCAGCGCTTGATTCGTTTTATGCCCAAAGTCGTCATTGCCGTCGTGCCCGGATGGGCTGTTGGAGGAGGGCACAGTTTGCATGTGGTGTGTGACCTCACACTTGCCAGCAAAGAACACGCCATCTTTAAACAGACAGATGCCGATGTAACTAGTTTTGACGGAGGTTTTGGGTCTGCGTATTTGGCCAAAATGGTCGGTCAGAAAAAAGCCAGAGAGATTTTCTTTTTAGGAAGAAACTACTCCGCTCAAGAGGCCTTTGAGATGGGAATGGTGAATGCAGTGGTACCCCATGACGAATTGGAAGATACCGCCTATCAATGGGCACAGGAGATTTTAGAGAAATCCCCAACTTCAATCAAGATGTTGAAATTCGCAATGAATTTAACCGACGACGGCATGGTAGGTCAACAAGTTTTTGCTGGAGAAGCCACCCGTTTGGCATACATGACAGATGAAGCCAAAGAGGGAAGAGATGCATTTTTGGAAAAAAGAAAGCCAAATTTCGATAAAAATTACATCGTATAATTGCTACTAAACTTATTTTAGTAGCTTTGCTCATTCGCGGATTTTAATTTGGGCAGATACGGTCCTTTTAAACTCTCAAAAAAAGCTAAAAACTCCTGTTAGAAATGAAACCTCAACTAGTAACGTTCTTAATAAAATGTCCCGATCAAAAAGGAATCATTGCCACTTTGACGAATTTCTTTTTCAAAGAAGGGTTCAACATCATCAGTTCTCAGCAATACACAAACTCAATCGATCGTACTTTTTTTATGCGAATTCGATTGACTTCTGATGTTTCTGTGCATTTGAGTAAATCCGAATTGGAACAGCGGTTTTCGGTCTTGTCAGAAACCTATCAAATTTCTTGGCAGGTGGATTACGGTCGTAAAAAACAAAATGTAGCCATCATGGTTTCTCATACAAGCCATAATCTCTACGACCTGTTGCACCGATACAAGGAAGGAAAATTGAATTGTGTTGTGAAGATGGTGGTTGGCAATCATTTGAAATTAAAACCCGTCGCAGAAATGTTTGGGGTGCCTTTTTACCACAAGCCTATCGGCGATAAAACCAAAGAACAGCAAGAAAAAGAAGTCACGGAGCTGTTTGATGCAGAAGGGATAGACTTGGTGGTCATGGCGCGTTATATGCAGATTTTGTCCAAAGAGTTTGTTCATCATTTTAAAAATAGAATCATCAACATTCACCATTCTTTTTTACCCGCTTTCCAAGGGGCCAACCCCTATAAAAGAGCTTACGAGCGCGGTGTTAAATTGATTGGAGCTACGGCACATTACGCTACCGAAGACTTGGACGAAGGGCCGATCATCGAGCAAGGTGTGGAACGCGTATCTCACGAGAGTTCACCTACTTCCTTAAAAAACATCGGTGCCGATATCGAGACCCTCGTTTTGGCAAAAGCTGTCAATTGCCATCTGAACAATCAAATCATCATCGACGGAAACAAAGCCATCGTTTTTCCGGAAGCTGGAGAGTAATCCAAAGAAAATAACTCTAATTGAAACCCTATGAAGATCATCTGTATTGGAAGAAATTACGCCAATCACATCAATGAGTTAGGGAGTGAAAGACCATTGGAGCCTGTTTTTTTTCTAAAACCGGACTCGGCGGTTCTGCCAAAAAAAATGCCTTTTTTTATCCCTCCTTTTTCCGACAATGTGCACTTTGAAGTAGAAGTGGTGGTCAAAATCAACAAGGTGGGTAAATACATCGATCAAAAGTTTGCACACAAATACTACGACGAGATCGGTTTGGGAATTGATTTCACAGCGAGAGACGTTCAAGAACAATGCAAAGAAAAAGGCTTGCCTTGGGAAAAAGCCAAAGCTTTTGATGGCAGTGCTGTCGTCGGTAGTTTTTTTAAAAAACACACTTTGGGCGATTTGTGCAAGCTTCCTTTTTCGCTGCATAAAAATGGGAACTTGGTACAAGAAGGAACAACGGAGTCCATGTTGTGGTCTGTTGATGAGTTGATAGCCTATGTTTCTCAATTTTTAACCTTAAAAAAAGGAGATCTTATTTTTACAGGAACCCCTTCAGGTGTAGGTCCTGTTACTAAAGAAGACCAGTTGTTGGGGACCATAAACGGACAAAAAGCTTTTGAGATTAAAGTAAAATAAGACCGTTAATTCTCTCCCTTTGCAAATACTTCTCAAACTGACAAATTTTCTTAAAACACCCAAATCGACCAGGTAATATAGGAAGTGTGATTGTGTTTTTATTCAAGCATCTTTGCCGTATCTTTGCCATCAAAATCGCATCAATTGAAAGCAGAAATCATCACCATCGGAGACGAAATTCTCATCGGTCAAATTGTGGACACCAATTCGCAGTGGATGGCCATAGAGTTAAACAAAATAGGGGTTTCGGTCTCACAAATAACTTCTGTGCAAGACGAAAGAGGGCTTATTTTAGAAGCTCTAAAGTTGGCAGAAAAAAATGCAGACATCGTGCTGTTGACAGGCGGTTTGGGACCGACCAAAGACGACATTACCAAACACACTTTGGCCCGTTATTTTCAAGACACCTTGGTGCTCAATGCATCCATCGTCTCACACATCCAAGAAATGTTTTCCAAAAGAGGCATTCCTTTTTCTGAATTGAACCGCCAACAAGGTCTGGTTCCGAGCAAGTGCGTTCCCTTGCACAATGCCCTAGGGACCGCTTCGGGGATGTGGTTTGATGAAAACGAAACGGTTTTTGTCTCCCTTCCTGGAGTCCCTTATGAGATGAAAGGTTTGATGGTCGATCAGGTGCTTCCAAAAATCCAAAAGACGTTTACATTGCCCTACATTCTTCACAAAACACTGATCACTTATGGAATGGGTGAAAGTGCTGTGGCTTTGCGGATTGAAGCATGGGAAAACCAGTTGCCAGAACAGGTGCGATTGGCCTACCTTCCTTCGGCAGGAAAACTGAGACTGCGCTTGTCAGGAAAAGGATTTTCCAAAGAGCTGCTCACAGCTCAAATAGAAAAAGAAGTCAAGCGTTTGGAGCCTTTAATTGCAGACATACTCGTTGGGTTGGAAGACACACAGAACATCGAGGTAGTTGTCGGTCAGTTGCTGCGAGAGAAAGCGATGACTTTGGCCGTTGCAGAAAGTTGTACCGGCGGAAGAATTTCAAGTCTGTTGACAGCAAATCCAGGAGCTTCTGATTTCTTTGTTGGAGGACTGGTCGCTTACACAGCAGCACTAAAAACAAAAGAATTGAACGTGTCAGAACAATTGATTGCGATGCATTCCGTAGTCAGTCCTCAAGTAGCAGAAGCGATGGCTCTGGGGGTTCGGCAAAAAATGAATTCAGACTTTGCGATTGCAACTACCGGAAATGCAGGTCCATCTGCCGATCAAACGGACAAAGAGGTGGGAAGCGTCTGTATTGCCGTCGCAACTCCTGAAGGGGTTTTTTCAGAAGAATTCAACTTCGGTTCACCTCGAGAAAAGGTCGTTCAAAGAAGTTCTTTCAAAGCCTTGGAAATGCTGAGAAAAGAAATTCTAAAAAACTATTGAAAATTGTTTGGAGGTATCTATAAAATATCGTTAATTTGCACCTCGTTTAGAAATAATATTAAAAAGCGTTTAAGATGTCTAGAGTTTGTGAACTTACAGGTAAAAAAGCAATGGTAGGGAACAATGTATCCCATGCATTGAATAGAACAAAAAGAAAATTCAACGCCAATTTGATTACAAAGCGTTTTTATATTCCAGAAGAAGACAAGTGGGTAAAGCTTAAAATTGCTGCTTCTACTTTGAAAAACATCAATAGAAACGGAATCAGCGCTGTACTTAAAGAAGCTCGAGAAAAAGGCTTTATCAAATAAGAATTTTTTCTTAAAAAAATAGATAGAAATGGCAAAAAAAGGAAACAGAATTCAGGTAATTTTAGAATGTACGGAGCACAAAGCGACGGGACAAGCGGGTACCTCAAGATACATCACAACCAAGAACAAGAAAAATACTCCTGACAGAATGGAATTGAAAAAATTCAATCCGATCTTGAAGAAAATGACTGTTCACAAAGAAATCAAATAAGGAAGACATGGCAAAGAAATCAGTAGCATCGTTACAGACAGGTTCAAAAAGATTGTCGAAAGCAATCAAAATGGTGAAATCTCCAAAAACAGGAGCTTACACGTTTGTAGAAGCAATCATGGACCCTTCAAAGGTAAACGACTTTTTGAACAAAAAATAAGTTTGTCCTTTTTACAACTCAAAGCTACTTCCGATTTATTTGGGAGTAGCTTTCTTTATTTTATCCCATAAAATTTAGGTATTTTTGAAGAGACCTAACCAAATTTTAGAGTACAAACAAACCCAGCCGCCATCCCATGAGTTTTTTTAAGAAAATATTTACCACTGATAAAAAGGAAACCTTGGACAAGGGCTTGGAAAAAACCAAGACGACTTTTTTTTCAAAACTGACCAAAGCAGTAGCGGGTCGGTCAACGGTTGACGAAACTGTTTTGGACGAATTGGAAGAAGTGCTGATTTCTTCAGATGTTGGAGTGGCAACGACCTTGAAAATCATCGACCGCATTGAGCAACGTGTTGCCAAAGAAAAATACATGGGCACTGAGGCCTTGAACCAAATTTTAAAAGAAGAAATCGCGGCTTTGTTGTCAGAAACCAATCGAGACAGCGCAACTGATTTTGAAATCCCTGTAGGGAAAAAACCCTATGTACTCATGGTAGTAGGTGTCAATGGGGTAGGAAAAACAACTACGATAGGAAAACTGGCCGCCCAATTTCAAAAACAAGGACACAAAGTGGTTTTGGGGGCTGCCGATACCTTTCGAGCGGCGGCGATAGACCAACTCAAGGTTTGGGCCGATCGTGTAGGAGTATCCATCATTTCGCAAGAAATGGGTTCTGACCCCGCTTCCGTGGCTTATGACACCCTTAAATCTGCCGTAGCGCAAGCTGCTGATATCGCGATTATCGATACCGCGGGGCGCTTGCACAACAAAGTAAACCTCATGAATGAATTGACAAAAATAAAGCGCGTCATGCAAAAAGTGGTCCCAGACGCGCCCCATGAAGTCCTTTTGGTGTTAGACGGCTCAACCGGTCAAAACGCTTTCGAGCAAGCCAAGCAATTTACACTTGCCACAGAAGTCAGCTCCTTAGCAGTAACCAAATTGGACGGAACTGCAAAAGGCGGTGTGGTCATCGGAATTTCCGATCAATTTCAAATACCTGTCAAATACATTGGTGTGGGGGAAGGGATAGACGATTTACAGGTCTTTCATAAAATGGAATTTGTCGATTCTTTTTTCAACTGAGAATTTTCAAAACACCGAACCAAATTTTCACCAAGCATTTAGCACAACGCCCATCCATACCTTAATCCATCAAACATGCGCACAAAATCATCAAAACAAAATAAAATCAACGTCGTCACCTTGGGATGTTCCAAAAACATCTACGATTCTGAAGTATTGATGGGCCAATTGAAAGCCAATGACAAAGAAGTTGTGCACGAAGATGAAAATGATGAAGGAAACATCGTAGTCATCAATACCTGTGGGTTTATTGGAAAGGCCAAAGAAGAATCTGTCAATACCATTTTGCATTACGCTGAGAAAAAGGAAGCGGGAGAAGTTGATAAAGTTTTTGTGACAGGCTGCTTGAGCGAACGCTATAAGCCCGATTTGGAAAAAGAAATCCCCGATGTAGACGCTTACTTTGGCACCCACGACCTGCCCAACCTTTTAAAAGTACTGGAAGCAGATTACAAACACGAACTCATCGGAGAACGCCTTACAACCACACCAAAACACTATGCTTACCTAAAAATTGCTGAAGGATGTGACCGCCCCTGTTCCTTTTGTGCCATTCCTTTGATGCGCGGTAAACACGTTTCTACCCCCATAGAAGAACTCGTAATAGAGGCAACTAAATTGGCAGCAACAGGAATCAAAGAACTGATTTTGATTGCTCAAGATTTGACCTATTATGGATTGGATATATACAAAAGACGCGCTTTGGCAGATTTGCTAAAAGCACTGGCAAAGGTCGAAGGGATTGAATGGATTCGCTTGCACTACGCATTTCCTGCAGGATTTCCATTGGATGTTTTAGAGGTCATGAAAACAGAACCAAAAGTTTGCAATTACCTCGACATCCCTTTGCAACACATCAACACAGAAATTTTACAATCCATGCGTCGTGGTACCACCCATGAGAAAACAGTCAATCTGATTCGTGAATTTAGAAAGTCGGTTCCTGAAATGGCCATTCGAACGACCTTGATTGTGGGCTACCCCGGAGAGACAGCTGCTATTTTTGAAGAATTGAAACAATGGGTCATCGATTCGCGTTTTGATCGTTTGGGTGCTTTTGCCTACTCCCACGAAGAAAACACCCATGCGGGAACGCTCAACGATGACGTACCAGAAGCAGTAAAAGAAGCGCGTGTTGCTGAAATCATGGAAATACAAGCCCAAATTTCTTTTGAACTAAACCAAGAAAAAGTAGGAAAAACATTCAAGTGCCTGTTTGACAAAAAAGACGGAAATTACTTTGTCGGTCGTACAGAATTTGATTCGCCAGATGTAGACAACGAGGTTTTGATTGATGCGACACAACACTATGTGCAACTAGGGCAATACGTAGCTGTAAAAATAACCGAAGCCGGAGATTTTGACTTATACGGAGTGCCTGAATCGGTAGTTGGCAACTAGGACAATCTTTTTTTTAAGTTAGGTTTAAACAAATAATCTTATTTTAGCTTTGTAATGTTGACTTGATTTTGTTCTGATACAAATCTTGATTGACAAGTAGGAAATTTCAATGCAGCGCAAACACATCCCCTTTCAAGAAACTGGCTATTTTTCAAAACTAATCTGTGATTATTTAGATCAGAAAGCAGCGGTACGCTCATTGTACAACAATTTTCCCGATAAGAAAGGGTTTCAAAATCAGATAGCTCTTAAGAAAAAGCATTTTTCTAAAAATTCCCGTACTGTTTTGGTCAAAAGTTTGGAGCAGCAATACAAAGATGTTTCCAAATCAAAATTGACATCAGCCAACATTGCCTCTCTTTCAGATACGTCGACATTTACGGTAGTTACGGGTCACCAATTGAACCTTTTTACAGGACCGCTTTATTTTTTGTACAAAATAGTCAGCACCCTTAATTTGGCAAAAGAGCTGAAGGAACAATTTCCAGAAAACCATTTTGTACCCGTATTTTGGATGGCTTCGGAAGACCATGACTTTGACGAGATCAATCATTTTTTCGTCAACAACAATCGAATTAGTTGGGATGTTCCAAGCAGTGGAGCAGTTGGGGGACACGACACAAAAGGATTGGAAGCTGTTTTGGAAGATTTTTCGAAAGCGATTGGGTCCAGTGCCAATGCCACCTATTTAAAAAACCTATTTCAAAGGGCCTATTTAGAAAAAGACACTTTGACAGCAGCCACACGCTTCTTGGTCAACGAGCTTTTTGGAGATTACGGTTTGGTGATTTTGGATGGAGATGACAAACTATTGAAAGAAGAATTTGTTCCTTTTATGCAAAAAGAGTTGTCGCGTCAAGTTGCCATAAAAACACTTGCAGCGACAAATACCTTTTTGGAGGGAAATTACAAAGTCCAAGTCAATCCAAGAGAAATCAATTTGTTTTATTGTCGAGAAAATTCAAGAGAAAGGATTCTTCTCGAAGGCGATCACTACAAAATAAACAATACGGCACTTACTTTTACCAAAGCTGAAATTTTAGCAGAATTGCAAATGCATCCAGAGCGTTTTAGTCCCAATGTCGTTTTGCGTCCTTTGTACCAAGAAGTGGTCTTGCCAAATCTCTGTTGTATTGGAGGAGGGGGTGAGTTGGCGTATTGGTTGCAATTGAAGGAACTCTTTGCAGAATTTCAAACGCCTTACCCCATTTTGTTGCTTCGAAATTCTGCCCTTTTGGTTGCATCCAAGCAAGTCGAAAAATTGCAACATTTGCAGCTTGCTGCCGCAGAGCTCTTTTTGCCCCAGGAAGAACTGTTCGCGAAGAAGACGAAGCAGCTTTCCAAACTCCCTTTAGATTTTGCAAGCCAAAAAGAAACCTTGGCATCTCTTTTCAACGGCTTGAAACCATTGGTTCAGCAAACGGACGCCTCTTTTGAAGGAGCTTTGAGAGCTCAAGAAAAAAAGCAACTCAAAGGTCTCGAAAAACTTGAAAAACGTTTGCTAAAAGCGGAAAAGAAGAAATTGTCCAGTGTTTTATACCGCATAAATAACCTGCAAGACGAATTGTTTCCAAGAAATGGATTGCAAGAGCGAAATGTCAATTTTTCAGAGTTGTACTTGGAAGTTGGTCCGGAACTGATTCCCATGTTGTTGCAAAATCTACACCCTTTGGAGCAATCGTTTGCTATTTTAGAGATTTAAAATCCACTAGCAGCAATGGTTTTATCAACAGAAAAGAAGCTAACTTTGCAGTTCAATTATCAAAATGAAAGTACGATTAAATTGGTACCAATACACCTCAGAGTTCAGGAGAAACATCACATTGGCTTATCCTGTGATGCTCGGCCAATTGGGGCATGTTTTGGTTGGTTTTGCAGATAATGTCATGGTAGGAGAGTTGGGACCAGCGCCCCTTGCCGCTGTGTCATTGGTCAATAGTTTGGCATTCATTGCCTTTAGTATTGGCATCGGCTTTACCTTGGCCATTACACCATTGGTGGCGGAAGCTGACGGTGAAAAAAACATTGAAAATGGTCAACGTTATTTTCAACATGGAATTCTCATGTCCATTGTATTGGGCATTCTTTTGACTTTGATTTTGTTTTTGATGAAACCCCTGCTGTCGGTGATGCAACAGCCAGAAGAAGTTGTCGCTTTCGCCCTGCCTTATTTTGACATGCTTGCATTGTCAATGCTTCCTCTATTGGTCTTTCAAGCCTACAAACAATTTGCAGACGGAATGTCACAGACCAAATACGCAATGCGGGCTGCCGTTATTGCCAACCTACTCAATATCGCGTTGAACTACCTTTTGATTTACGGAAAATTTGGTTTTCCAAGAATGGAATTGATGGGAGCCGGTTTGGGAACTTTGATTTCGAGAGTTGCAATGTTTGGATTCTTGCTGTATATGGTGCATCGCAAAAAAGAATTTGCGGGTTTTGTCTCTCCCATTCGATTTTCAAATATCAAAAAGAACGTACTTCAGAAAGTTTTTGATTTGGGATATCCCAGTGCCTTGCAAATGTTTTTTGAAATCGGGATTTTTGCTTCTGGAATTCTACTTGCGGGGGTGTTAGGCACCCATGCACAGGCCGCCAACCAAATCAGTTTGAATTTGGCCACGATGACCTTTATGATTGCCATTGGACTTGGGGTTGCTGCTACCATCAGGGTGGGAAATCAAAAAGGATTGAAAAATTTCAAAGAATTGCGTAGGATAGCACGTTCTGTTTTTTTGTTGATGTTACTGATTGATATATTTTTTGCACTAATATTCATCGTTTTCAAAGACTTTTTGCCGTGGTTGTATATTGACGATGTCGAAGTTGTAAAAATTGCGGCATCCCTTTTGGTGGTGGCCGGTCTTTTTCAGATTTCTGATGGGGTTCAGGTAGTCGTTCTCGGTGCTTTGCGAGGACTGCAAGATGTAAAAGTACCCATGTACATCACTTTTGTTGCCTATTGGATCATCGGATTTCCAATCTGTTACTATTTAGGACTTCATACCACTTTGGGGGCTTTGGGTATTTGGATCGGTTTGTTTGTAGGCCTCACTGCTTCCGCAATTATGTTGTACCTTCGCTTCCACAAACTCACTCAAAAATTAATCAAACAATAGGTTGAATATTCGACCAAATTTAATAAGGGCAAACGCCAGTTGTAAGAAGGTCTAAAGCCCGCTTCTCGTTTGACCAAAGAAATAGACAAACCATGGAAATTCCAAAATTTTTATTAGGAGACAATACTCGAAGTGCCAAAGACGCTATTTTTGTGATTCACACAGAATTCCCTCGTTTCATTATCAACCTCAAAGACGACGAAATTGAAATGATGGACGATCTGATTGGAAGTGACGAAGAAGAACTTGCTGTTTTGGTCGCCACTTATATTGAAGAAGCCACCGCTTTTTACGATGCCGAGATGAAAGCCTACGAAGAAGAATAGTTTTTAATGACAATACCGACACGTATGAATTTTAAAGATTTACAACTCAACAAACCCATTTTACGTGCCATTGCGGCCATGGACTACGAAAGACCTACTTTGGTGCAAGAAAAAGCCATTCCTTCGATTTTGGACAAGAAAGATCTGATTGTTTCTGCGCAAACAGGTACTGGAAAGACAGCCGCCTTTGCGCTGCCTATTTTACAGTTGTTGTTTGACAGACAAGACGCTCCAAAAAAGGGAAAGAAAATCAGAGCTTTGATCGTAAGTCCCACACGCGAACTGGCCATTCAGATCGAAGAAAACTTCAAATCCTATGCCCAATTCACCAATTTAAGAACCGCACTTGTGTTTGGTGGTACCTCTATCGAACCCCAGAAAGAACTTTTGGAAAAAGGGGCAGACATTTTAATTGCGACTCCAGGAAGGTTGTTGGACCTTCACAAGCAAGCATTGGTAAACTTAGACTTTGTAGAAACCTTTGTTTTGGACGAAGCAGATTTGATGTTGGACATGGGATTTATCGACGATGTCAAAAAGATCGAGCGACTCTGTCCAGAAAAAAAACAAATATTGTTGTTTTCTGCAACGATGCCTCACAAAGTTATTGAGTTGGCGAGTTCTATTTTAAATGCGCCTGAAACGGTAGCTGTCTCTCCTACATCTTCAGTGGCAAAAAATGTCAGCCAAGTCGTTTTTTATACACCAAAGCCAAAAAAAATGGAGTTGTGTTTGCACCTTCTTCGAAATACAATCAAAGGAAACATCCTTATTTTTAGGCGCACCAAATTTGGAGTTGCAAAACTTGAGAAAACACTTAAAAAAAACGGGTACAAAGTAGATAGCATTCACGGAGACAAACCACAAAGCGAACGGCAACTGGCCCTGCAAAAATTCAAAAAAGGGGATCTCAATATTTTGATAGCTACAGATGTCGCAGCTCGAGGTATTGATGTCAAAGACTTGGACGCAGTTGTTAATTTTGATTTGCCAAATGTACCCGAAACCTATGTCCATCGAATCGGGAGAACAGGAAGGGCAGGCGAGTTGGGAACCTCGTATTCTTTTTGCTCTGCTGATGAAAAGAACTATTTGGCCAACATTCAAAAACTAATCAACACCCATATTACAGTCGAGGAGGAACATCCGTATCCGCTCGATCCAAAAGCAAAACCAGAAGTGCATAAGAAACAAGGCAGTCCCCACCGAAAAGGCCGTAAATCGGCATCGTCTAAGAAAAACAAAAAGCGTTGGTATTGATTGATTCTCAAAAAAAATAATTCTTTTTCAAAAAAACTTCAGCTCCTATCTTCTTCAAAAATAGGCAGATAAGAAACGTCGATTTACAAACCTCCAAAACAACATAAAATAACCAA
>DLQL01000054.1 GCA_002477565.1 Flavobacteriaceae bacterium UBA7433 | reverse complement strand
TTTGTCATCGAAAAAATAGACGCTTTGCCCCTTGAGAGCACCAACTTGGAATTGGATGTCACCTTGGCACGCGGCCTGAACTATTACACCGGAGCCATTTTTGAAGTGGCTGCCCCTGAAGGAGTTCAAATGGGCGCTGTTGGGGGAGGAGGACGTTACGACGACCTCACAGGTATTTTTGGATTGAAAGACATGAGCGGTGTTGGAATCTCTTTTGGCTTGGACCGCATCTACCTCGTCATGGAAGAATTGAACCTCTTTAAAACATTTGATCCACCGCGTCCTGACGTCGTTTTTGTCAATTTTGGAGACGAAGAAGCACTGTACTGCACCCGAGCCATTCAGCAGTTGAGACGCCGAGGAGTAAAAGCAGAACTCTATCCAGATTCGGCCAAAATGAAAAAACAAATGAACTATGCCAACAAAAGGGAAATCCCTTTCGTGGTCTTGGTAGGATCCAAAGAAATCCAAGCCAATACCTATACCCTTAAAAATATGCAAAGCGGAACACAGCAAGAATGCAATTTCGATGCGCTGTTGGAAGTCTTGAATAATTCGTAAATTTGCCTTATAAAGTACACACCATGTTTGAAGGAAAAAACGGAATGCATTCCGAAAATAGTGATGAGTTGGGAGACAACCATGTGGCTACTTCAGCCGAGACGCCGCTTCGCAAAGACGCTTTTGAGCTGTCTGATGCTGAAAAAATTGTCAAAATCGAAGAAAGTGTTCAAGAAATTTTGACCACACTTGGCATGGACTTGACAGACGACAGCCTGAGAGGAACCCCAAAACGAGTTGCCAAAGCCTTTGTCAAAGAATTGTTTTCTGGATTGAACCCCGACAACAAGCCGGAATTGTCCACTTTTGAAAACAGTTACAAATACGGAGAGATGTTGGTAGAAAAGAACATTGTGCTCTATTCTACCTGCGAACACCATTTGTTGCCCATCGTCGGAAGGGCTCATGTGGCTTATATCTCCAAGGGAAAAGTAATTGGCCTCTCGAAGATGAACCGGATTGTAGATTATTTTGCCAAACGTCCGCAAGTTCAAGAACGACTGACCATGCAAGTGGTACAAGCTTTGCAAGAAGCGCTGGGCACCCAAGACGTGGCTTGTGTCATCGATGCCAAACACTTGTGTGTCAATTCACGGGGGATCAAAGACATCGAAAGCAGCACGGTCACTTCAGAGTACGGAGGAGCTTTCAAAGACAAAGACGTCAAAAAAGAATTCTTGGAATACATCAAATTGGATACGGTTTACTGATCCACGATTGCACGACAGACCAAGCGCCATTTACTGGCGCTTTTTTTGTGCGCTTTGCTTCGTCAAATTGCGCCCTTTTGAAAGAACCTTTCCAGAGAAATAAACCTATCTTTGCAGTCTAAACAAACGATTTTGACAACATTTTCAAGTTTGGGCGTCTCCAAAGACTTCCATCGAGCACTCAAAGAGAACCAACTGCTAGTTCCGACAGAAATACAAGAAAAAACCCTTCCGGTATTGCTTCAGCAAACGACAGATTTTATCGGTTTGGCACAAACAGGAACAGGAAAGACCGCTGCTTTTGGTTTGCCCATCCTGCAACAAATAGACCCTTCTAAGGACTACATCCAAGCCCTCATTCTATCGCCCACGCGTGAGTTGGTGCAGCAAATCAACAAACAGCTGTTTCGCTTGACCAAATACGCTCCAGAAAAGATTTTTTCCGAAGAATTGTACGGGGGAGTGAAAATAGACTTGCAAATAGCCAAGCTCAAAAGACCGACTCATTTTGTTGTAGCCACACCAGGACGTTTGGTCGATTTGATTGAGCGCGGTGCCTTGGACCTGACCAAAATCAATACCTTGGTTTTGGACGAGGCAGACGAAATGTTGAGCATGGGCTTTAAGCAAGACCTCAATCGGATTTTAAACTACACCAATGGCGCCCGAAAAACCTGGTTGTTTTCTGCGACCATGCCCGAAGAAATCCAGCGAATTGTAAAAATGTACATGGATTCAGAAGCGGTACGCGTAACTGTAGACGTAGATATCTTGATCAACAAGAACATCACACACCAATACTGTTTGGTAAACGGAAAAGAAAAATACGACGCCTTGGTGTCTTTCCTAGAGGCCCATCCAGAGGGGAGAGGGATTGTTTTTTGTAAAACCAGAGCAGGTGTTCAAAACATGACCGAATACCTTGTGGAAGATGAATTCTCAGTAGGAGGATTGGAAGGAGAGATGGGGCAGCGAGACCGCGACAAAGTGATGCGTGCTTTTAAAAAGGGCAGCACAAGAATCTTAGTCGCTACCGATGTGGCTGCGAGAGGCATCGATGTCAAAGACCTGGCTTTTGTGATTCACTACCAATTGCCGGAACAGTTGGCCTATTATACCCACCGGAGTGGACGTACGGCAAGAGCCGGTAAAAAAGGAATTTCTTTGGCTTTCGTTACGGCTACCGAATTGGGACGCCTTCGAGAAATTGAAACGGACCTTCATATCAAAGCCACGCAAATACGTGTTTGAAAAAAACAGTTAAGAGAGATTTAGCCTTTGTAAAAAGGGGTTTTGACAACTTGTGCTTTTAACAAGCGTTTGCGCACACGGATGTAAATCTCACTCCCTGCTTTTGCAAACGCGCTTGGAACATAGCCCATGCCGATGCCTTTTTTGACTGTGGGGCCCATGGTTCCCGAAGTGACCCTTCCAATAAGGTTTCCCTTCACATCTGTGATTTCATAACCGTGACGGGGCACGCCTTTGTCCAGCAATTCAAAGCCGATTAATTTTTTGGAAACCCCGCTTTCCTTTTGCAGAAGTAAGGCTTCGCTGTTGGTGAATTTTTTACTGAATTTGGTGATCCATCCCAGCCCGGCCTCCAGAGGAGAAGTGCTGTCATCGATGTCATTCCCATAAAGGCAGTAACCCATTTCCAAACGAAGCGTGTCGCGTGCTGCCAATCCAATGGGTTGGATGTCAAATGCAGCCCCGGCTTCTAAAACACGGTTCCAAATCTGTAAAACATCCTCGTTTTTACAATAAATTTCAAAGCCACCAGAACCCGTATAGCCCGTTGCCGAAATCAATACGTCTTCTGTTCCAGCAAAAGTGCCCATTTCAAAACTGTAAAAAGGAATGTCTGCCAATGAGACATTGCTAAGGCTTTGCGTAGCTGCTGCCGCTTTGGGGCCTTGAATGGCGAGTAGGGAATAAGCATCCGAAAGGTTTTCAAGGACCGCTCCAACGGTATTCTGACCCTCGATCCATTTCCAATCTTTTTCTATGTTGGAAGCATTGACGACCAAAAGGTATTCTTCTTCTTGCAATCGGTAGACCAGCAGGTCGTCTACAATCCCGCCAGTGGCATTGGGAAGGCAGCTGTATTGTGCCTTGCCGACCTGGAGATTGGCGACGTTGTTGGAAGTTACTTTTTGCAGCAAATCCAAAGCATGAGGCCCTTTTACAAAAAATTCACCCATATGGGATACGTCAAAAACCCCCACACCTTCGCGGACCGTTTGGTGTTCTTTGGTGACACCTGCGTATTGTACGGGCATGTTAAAACCTGCAAAAGGGACGATCTTTGCGCCCAAAGCTTGGTGTGTGTCGTGAAGTGAGGTGTTTTTCATGTGCCAGTGTTTAGCAACGTTCTTTTAGAAAGGACTTGAGTTCATCGTAGGTAGCGATGGCAATGGCTTCCTTCTCAAGGTCCATCACGGCTTGGATTTGCGGAGGGATTGCTAAGTTTTCAGCCACACCCGGGTACAAAACATCTCTAAATTTGATCGGATGCGCTGTTTCCAAAAAGATCCCTTGTGTACCGGGCTTTGTCTTTAAATAATTTTTCAAAGCCAGGTAACCAATGGCACCGTGTGGTTCTGCGATGTAGTTGAGTTTTTTGAGCAAATGTCCCATGGCTGCCGTTGCTTCTGCATCTGTATAGCTGAAACCCGACAGGTTGGCCCGCAAGCGCTCCAATTTGTAGTCGTGGAGTTCTTCGATGCGTATAAAATTACTCGGAGCTCCCACATCCATGGCATTGGAAATCGTCTGCACAGAAGGTTTGGGGGAGTAATCCCCGGTTTTCAAATAGTCTGGCACCACCTTGTTGACATTGGTTCCTGTGACAAAGTGGTGGATGGGCAAGCCCAATCTTTGTGCCATCATTCCGGCACAAATGTTTCCAAAATTGCCGCTAGGGACTGCAAACACCAAGTCTTTGTTTTTGTCTTTTAGCTGTTTGTAGGCAAAGAAAAAATAAAACATCTGTGGCAGCCAACGAGCGATGTTGATCGAATTGGCAGAAGTCAGTTTCATATGGGCTGTCAAATCGCTGTCTAGAAAAGCCTTTTTTACCATTGCCTGGCAATCGTCAAAAGTTCCGGTGACTTCCAGCGCTTTGATATTTTGGCCCAAGGTGGTCAGTTGTTTTTCTTGTACGTCACTCACCTTTCCACTGGGGTAGAGAATGACCACATTGACACCTTCGACTCCTAAAAACCCACTGGCCACCGCACCTCCGGTGTCTCCAGAAGTTGCGACAAGCACTGTCACTTCTTCTTGTGTTTGAGCCTTTCTGTTGAAATAACCCAAGCAGCGCGCCATAAAACGTGCTCCGACATCCTTAAAAGCCATGGTCGGACCGTGGTAGAGTTCCAAAGAACCGATATTTGTATCTACAGGGACCACTGGAAAATCAAAACAAAGGGTTTCTGCAATGATGGCTTTCAGTTCTTTTTCAGGAATTTCATCTCCTACAAATTGTCGGATGGCGGTAAAAGCGATTTCTTCATGACTGTACGTTGAGATGTTTTCAAAGAAAGCTGTTGGCAGCGGTGTGATGCTTTCCGGAAAATACAAGCCTTTGTCAGGAGCCAGTCCTTTGACGACAGCTTCTTCAAATGAGGTGTTGGGTGCTTTTTTGTTCAGGCTAAAATAATTCATTGCAATAGGTGTTGTTGTGTGTATTTATCGTTTGAAGAGGCGGCAAACAGGCTTATAAAATTTTCATTCCTTCGGTATTGATTTTAGAGACGTGTACGTCGTAATCAATCCCGACTTTATCATATACTTTTTTAATACTATCTCCCACTTTTTCAGCAACTTCCATCCCCTTGCTTAAAGCAAAAATAGAAGGTCCAGACCCCGAAATTCCAGCACCCAAAGCACCGGATTTGAGACTGGTTTCTTTGACCGCATTGTAAGCAGGAATCAAAATAGAGCGAATCGGTTCCACGATGTGGTCTTCGAGCGAACGGCCGATCAGGTCGTAATCTTCGGTGTACAATCCGCTGATCAATCCTCCGACATTTCCCCATTGTTGAATGGCTGTTTTTAAGGGGACGGCGCTTCGTAAGATTTCTCTGGCATCGGAAGTCTTGACTTCAATCTGTGGGTGAATCACTGTTGCGTACAATTCGGAAGGGGTATGAATTTTGAGAACATCCAAAGGCGCGGTACTGCGCACAAGTGTAACTCCTCCCAAAAGAGCAGGAGCGACATTGTCAGCGTGGGCCACGCCACTGGCCAAGCGCTCACCCTCCATGGCAAAGGCAATCAAATCGTGGTTGCTAAAAGGGCGACCCAGCAGTTCGTTGATGCCAAATACGGCACCGGCACTGCTGGCGGCACTGGAACCGATGCCACTTCCGGGTTTGATGTTTTTATAAATTTCGATTTCAAATCCAAAGGCGCTGTCTGTTTTTGAGAGCAGTGCCAAGGCAGCCACTCCAGCCACATTTTTATGTGTGTCTAGAGGCAGTGTCTGTCCTACAATTTTTGTGATGCGCACCCCTTTTTCAGCGGTTTTCCGAATGACCATACGGTCTCCGACACTGTCCAAGGCCAAGCCAAGGACGTCAAAGCCACAAGAGACATTGGCAATGGTTGCTGGGCAAAACAATTCAATTTGGTTCATAATGCTGAGTATCCGTCCATTCTTTGTTTTCTGAGCTCTTTCAGAAATTCCAAGAGTGGCACATTTTATAAATTTCCTATTCGTATGATGTCTGCAAACAAACCAGAGGCTGTGACATCTGCCCCTGCTCCAGCTCCTTTGACAATTAAGGGTTGCTCAGGGTAGCGGTCTGTGTAAAACAACACGATGTTGTCGCTTCCTTTGAGGTTGTAAAAAGGGTGGTCTGCAGGAATTTCTTTCAAGCTTACTTTTGCTTTGCCGTCGTTGTATTCTGCCACATATTTCAGTTGGCAATCCTTGGCAATGGCAGAAGCACTTAGCTTGTCAAAATGCGCGGCACAAGTTTTCAAGGTTTCTTTAAAATCCTCAATGCTATCGGCTGCCAAGCTTTCTTTGGGTAAGAAGGACACGTTTTCGATGTCTTCTAATTCCAATGGAACGCCGCTTTCTCTGGCCAAAATCAATATTTTTCGCGCCACGTCAACTCCGCTGATGTCTATTCTTGGGTCGGGTTCGGTAAAACCTTCCACACCTGCTTGCTGCACCACGTCGTAAAAAGGGTAATCAGGACCAAAATTATTGAAAATAAAATTCAAACTACCGGATAAGACGGCTTGTATGGAACGAACTTGATCTCCAGAACTGATGAGGTTGTTCAAAGTGTTGATGATTGGCAAGCCAGCACCTACATTGGTTTCAAACAAAAAAGGCGCATTGTATTCTCGGGCCAATTTTTTCAAATGCAGGTAGTGCTCGTATGCTGAAGAACAGGCAATTTTGTTACAGCAAACAACGGCCACGCTTTCTTTGAGGTAGTCGGCATACAACTGGGCAATGTCTTTATTGGCGGTGTTGTCGACAAAAATACTGTTGCTCAAATTGTAGCTTTTGACCGTTTCGTGAAATGCGTTTAGGTCCAATGGAATTCCATTGCCTAACAAGTCCTTTTTCCAGGTATTTAGGTCGATGCCTTCTTCCGAAAAAAGCATTTTTTTTGAATTTGCCATTCCGACCACATTGATTTTCAACTGGAGGTTTTCTAACAAATACACTTCTTGTGTTTTGATTTGTTCCAAGAGTTTTCCTCCGACATTTCCGACACCTACCACAAACAAATTCAAGTGTTTGACTTGGTTTTCAAAAAAGGCATTGTGCAAAGAGTTCAAGGCTTTGCGGATGTCTTTGCTGGCGATGACCGTAGAGATGTTTTTTTCTGAGGCTCCTTGTGCAATGGCACGGATGTTTACATTGTTTTTTCCCAAAGTACTGAACATACGTCCGCTGATGCCTTGGTGATTCTTCATGTGGTCTCCGACCAGTGCAATGATGGCCAAGCCACTTTCGACCAACAAGGGGGCTACTTTGCCCAAAGCAATCTCGTATGCAAAAGCTTCGTCGACACTCTCTTTGGCTCTTGCCGCATCAACATCGTGGATGCCGATACAGATGGAATGCTCAGAAGAGGCTTGTGTGATCAAAGTCACGTTGATTTTTTCTTGGGACAAGGCTTCAAAAAGACGTTTGGAAAAACCAGGAATGCCGATCATGCTGTTGCCTTCCAAGGTGATGAGAGACACGTGGTCGATGTGACTGATTCCTTTGACCAAAGTTTCGCTTTTGTTGTCGATTTTAGAGACGTAGGTTCCTGCCGCCTCGGGATCAAAGGTGTTTTTGATCAAAAGGGGGATTTCTTTTTGCAACACAGGTTGTATGGTAGGCGGGTAGAGGACTTTTGCTCCAAAATGAGACAGCTCCATCGCTTCTTGGTAGGAGATGTTTTCAATTGGGAAAGCGTCTTTGACCAATTTGGGATTGGCGGTGTACATGCCGCTGACATCGGTCCAAATTTCAAGAACGGGACTGTTGAGTGTGGCAGCAATCAGCGCAGCGGTATAATCGGAGCCTCCACGGCCCAAGGTTGTTGTTTCGCCTTTTTTGTTGGCAGCGACAAAACCAGGGAGTACGACAATTTGCGCTTTGTTGTTTTTGAAAAAGTTTTCAATATTTTTGTGTGTTTCTTCATGAAAAACAGTTGCTTGTGTAAAGGCGTTGTCAGTAAGAACCAACTCACGACTGTCTTTCAAAGCGACATTTTTTGTGTGAGATTTCAAGGAATTGAAGACGATGTAGGATGACAGTCTTTCGCCAAAACTCACAATTTTGTCATGGGTTTTGTCTGAAAACTCACGCAGCAAACAGATGCCCTCTAAGGTGCTTTCTAGTTCGTTGATGATTTTTTTCAAGCCGCCTAAAACAGCAGATTGTTTGTCAATCGGAATGAGTGCTCGTACGGTTTCTAAATGCCTGTTCTCAATATTTTTAAAAATTTTAAGGTAATCGTTGTTGCCATCCTGTGCCTTGGCACCGGCTTCCAACAAAAGATCTGTTGTTCCTCCCAAAGCAGAAACGACCACGGCCAATTTTTCATTTTGAGCACTTTTTTTGAGGATAGCGATGACTTTGGAGATGTTTTCCGCATTTGCTACTGAAGTTCCTCCGAATTTTAAAACTTTCATTTTTTTATGGTTTGATCGTGTGGTGATTTTCTTTTGGATGTTTGTGGGCTGCTTGTTTGGGTTTGGCAAACATTGTTCAGGGACTTGATATTGAAATTGCAATTTTCTTTACCTGTGCTACCGGTTGCGTCTAAACGAGTAGACCCTTTGTTTTTTTGGAAATAAGCGTGAATTAACCCCAAGGGGTTGTCGTATTTCCTGTGGTTGTCGTGGAAATACGCCCAATCGAAATTGAGTCTGTAGAAAAGCATGTATTTTTTATCAAAAAAATCATGCAGCAAATATAAAGATTAAATTAAAAAGAAGCCACATTGTTCTCAAAAAAAACACACCCCTTTGTTTTTTAGTTTTTGTGGTGTTTTTTAAGGGGGCAGGTCATTTGATCATTCCCTGCCCCTAAATGCGAACCCTTCTTTTTTTTAAAATAAAAAAACAGCGAATACGAACTTAGCTTGTTAAGGATTCTGTAATACAATTGTTCAAAGAGGGTTGAAAATCATTTTTTTTATTGATTTTGGTGATGTGTTGAGAATTTTTCTTTGATAGGTGTTTACCCTTAGCTAAAGTTAAGGATTTTAAATTTTCCTTATTTTCAGGTATTTGATTTTTTAAGAATGTGTTGTAGCTTTAGTGTATAGATAGCAATGGTAGGTTCTTTTCCTATGATACAGTAGGGGTAGCAACCCCCGAAAAACCGGCGATCCCCATTGAGTTGGTTCTCCACTTTTTGCTATTTTTACAAGAAGTGTTCTTTATGATTTCTCGGAAGGAGAAGTTTTTAAAGGGCACTTTTTTTTTGGTTTGTATAAAAAAACCACTTTTTTAAAAGTGGTTCTTCGTTCTTAGAAATCCAATTCTACTTGGTTTTTGAAAAGATCTTCGATGGTTTCTCTTTTTCGTATCAAATGGTCTTCACCATTGTATAGCAATACTTCAGCAGGCTTGAAACGTGAGTTGTAGTTGGATGCCATCGAAAAACAATAGGCACCCGCGTTGTCAAAACACAAAATGTCGCCTTCAGAAATCTCGTTGATTTTTCTGTTGATGCCAAAGGTGTCTGTTTCACAAATA
>DLQL01000049.1:17031-30705 GCA_002477565.1 Flavobacteriaceae bacterium UBA7433 | reverse complement strand
CTTGGATTTTATCGATTCCGATCCCGTTCAAATCCCCCATCGATATGCTGCCAAAGAAGACAAAGAAATTTCTGGTTTTTTAGCAGCTACCATCGCTTGGGGCAAACGAGACATGATCATCAAAAACAGTCTGAAAATGATGGATTTTTTAGGAAATTCTCCTTTTGATTTTATCTTGAATCACTCTGAAAAACAATTGGACTCCATCGATAATTTTGTACACAGAACCTTCAACTTAGAAGATTTTAAATATTTTATCAAAGCCTTGCAACACCTCTATAAAAACCATGGAGGATTGGAAAGTGTGTTTGCCAAACACCAAGGTGCAGATTCGATGCAAATAGCCATCCACGAGTTTAAAAAAGTATTTTTTGAAATTCCCCATTTGTCCAGAACGACCAAACATGTCTCAGATCCTTTGAAAGGTTCCGCAGCTAAGCGCATCAACATGTATTTGCGGTGGATGGTTCGGGAGGATGCTTTTGGAGTAGATTTGGGACTTTGGAAAAAAATTTCTCCTGCACTCCTCTCCTGCCCATTGGATGTGCACTCGGGAAATGTAGCTCGAAAATTAGGGCTGCTCACACGCAAACAAAACGATGGAAAAGCACTCAAAGAATTGGACAAAGCTTTGCGGAAAATGGACCCCTTGGACCCTGTAAAATACGACTTTGCCCTTTTTGGATTGGGTGTTTTTGAAAAGTTTTAAAATCCACCTGTAAGTTCAACTTTGAGATTCGAAACGTTTCAAAACACTTCTTGCCATGCGTTCGCTGTATGAATTGATTTTCCAGTGTTCTGGGCTCCACCCTTTTAGAAACCGATGAAAATCAGTCCATGCAAATGGGTACAAGTCACGCCACGAAGTCTCCAAAGCTTTAAAATCCACTTGTTTGCCTCGACGAAGGAGCGCTGCATGAAGTGTTCTAAAATACACCTGCAACAAGTCTTCTTCCCATTGTTCGCATAACTGCTCGTTCAAACAACTTCCTACAAAATAAGCCACATCTTGCATTCCACAACCGCCACCTGTGTATTGAAAATCCACAGCGGCTACCTGTGTTCCGTCTTCGGAAAAACAAAAATTAGCCAACTTGGCATCTCCGTGGACAATTGTTTGATAAGGACTTGAGTGCAAGACATGGGCGATCTCTTTTGCTGCATTTTTCAAGGGTAGATCTGTCAATACAGCCCATTCATCTGGCCGTGTTTCCAAATGCCAGTAAGTCCCTTTTTCCCATAAACTCAAAGGTGCTTCCTGAAGAAATTCTGCGTGAAAATGGGCCAACCATTGCAGACAAATATTTATTTCCTTTCGCGTGACGGCTGATTTGCGTGCCGAATACCCAGCGGCATCCAAATCTTCTAAAACCATGCAAACTTCCGATCCTTGACTCGCAATGCCCAAGCAATTAGGAATGCGGCTCTCCGAAGTACATCGAAAACTCCACAATTGATACCAGGCTGTTTCCACTTGGTAGGATTTGACTTTTCGGTTGTGAGACAAACTCGAATTCCAACCCTTTGGATGGGCTGCATCGCTTGGCGGACAAACGTGTTTTACAACAACCGTTTTAGCGAGACCATTTTCCAAGCCCACACGAAGAATGCTTCCATAACCACTCCATAGATTTTGCAAGCTTTCAATAAGAAAAAGTGAAGAAGCTCCTGTTTTTTCGAGAATCGTTTGTTTGACAAAGTCATTCATTCGTAAAAAGAATTGGTTGACAAAGATAGGAATTCATCGAATTGAAAAACGAATACTTGCGGACTATTTAAGAACCTCAATCTTCAAATTACTCGTAAAATCGTAACTTTGAAACTGCCAAGAACTTTGACTTGGACAAGCGACAAAAAATGCACCCAAAAAATCCTCATCTGCAACTCCTCCAATCATTGACCATTCCTAGGCAATTTTCGGAATCCCGTTTGCAAGAAGCGGCTGTGGGTCTTTTTAAAAACATATCGACCAAAAGCAGCCTGAAAAAAGCCCTTAAAAAAAACCTGATTTGTCTGAATGGAAAAGTCGCTACTACTGCTGATTTTGTAATTGGTGGTGAAAAACTTGAGCTGTACCAAGACATGACCGTTGCAACACAAGCTCAAATTGAGCTGCCCATTGAAGTTTTATTTGAAGATGACCACCTCGCTTTTGTTTACAAACCTTCGGGAATTGCTGTCAGTGGCAACAAAAAATGGACTTTGGAAAACGCATTGCACAAGGCCTTGGTATGCAGTTCTCAATTCGACGCATTGTTCCGTCCAGAACCCATACACAGATTGGACCATCCAACTTCGGGAGTGCTTTTAATCGGGAAGACTTCCACAGCAGTCATTGCCTTGAACCAGCTCTTTGAAACTCGTAAGATTGAAAAAACCTATCTGGCAGTTGCCATCGGTGAAATAAGTCCTTCCGGAAGTCTCGAAAACAAGATCGACGGGAAAAATGCCAAAACCTCTTTTGTGCTAACAGACCGCATTGTTTCTCCTCGTTTTGGGTTCCTAAACCTCGTTACATTGCAACCGGAAACTGGGAGAAAACACCAAATCAGAAAACACCTTTCCGAAATGGGAAATCCCATTCTTGGAGACCGATTGTACGGCAAAGAAACAAAGATTCTCAAAGGAAAAGGCCTGTACTTGCATGCCTCCAATTTGGCCTTTGTCCACCCAATTACAAAAGAAAACCTAAGGATCTCTGCAGCAGTCCCTAAAAAATTTCTAAAATTGTTTCCCGTCATAGCAACGAATAATACTTCTTGACAAAGTATTATCCATCTCTGTCAAACAAAAAGTTTTGGTTCTTGGATCATGTGCGTCTCTTGCACGTCCTCGCTTTCTAAATGCGCTGGCTTTTCGTTGCCTTGCTCATGGGTCAAAACCCCTCACAAGTATTGGAATACTCAAAAAAACCGGAGATTTGTACGATTTAAACTGTAGTTTTGTTTTTTATAACTGACATCCCCTTAACCATGAGCATTCTCTCAGAATTGGAATCCCGCAGCAAGTCAAAATGTGAATTGTGCAATAGCCACAAGAACCTGAGCGCTTATCAAATAAAACCCGTTTATACAGGTGGCATTGACGAACATATTCTAGCCTGCGCTACCTGTACCGATCAAATTGAAAACCCCGAAAGAACTGTTCCCAATCATTGGCGCTGTTTGAATGACAGTATGTGGAGTGAATTTGATGCGGTAAAAGTAGTGGCTTGGAGAATGCTACATCGCATGAAAAATCACGGATGGCCTCAAGACTTACTGGACATACTGTATTTGGAAGATTCTGTTGAAAATTGGGCCGCCGCTACCGGTGAAGGATTGAGTGAAGAAGAAAAAATCATCCACAAAGATGCCAATGGCGCCTTGTTGTCTGCTGGAGACACGGTTAATTTGACCCAAGACTTGGATGTCAAAGGTGGCGGAAACTTCACCGCAAAACGTGGAACAGCCGTTAGAAACATCACTTTGACGCAGGACAACGCAGCACATATTGAAGGTAAGATCAACGGCATACACATTGTGATTTTGACAAAGTTTGTAAAGAAATCATTCCCGAAAGCTTAGGAAGCATGCTTGGCACCTGTAAACTGCCGCAAAGAGTTTCTTAGTTCTTTTTCTTATCAAAGGCATAGGTGTAACTAAACCCAATAATTTTTGTGCTTTTGGTAAGAACGGAATTCAAGGATTGTTCCAACCGAAAAAACAGGTCGACCTGTCCCCAATTTTTAAACTTATACTGGCTGCCCAATGTAAGTCTGTATTTGTGAAAACCATTCTCACTTCCTTCATCGGAACGGTTGAAAATTTCTGCTGAAAATTTGGGGTCCAATTTCCAGTTACGCACATTGTAACTCACTGAACTTTTCAAACGCACGTTTTTGTTGGCAAAGTCTCCTTCTGCTTCAGAAACCCCGATTTCGTTTTTGTTTTGAAAACGCAAGCGGTGTTTGAAGTTAAAACGATTTTGTTTGTGTTTGTAAGCAAGGTCTATGTGGTACCGAAAAAAAGATTCATATCCTTGTTTTTTTCCTTTGTTGTCATTTTTTTTTGCATACCGAAGTCCTCCACCGATTTCAAAATTCTTCGGGAGTTGGTAAGAAAACCCAATTTGTGTAAAATATTGATCTGTCTCTGAGCTGTTTTCTTTCAAACGCAGTTGCTCTTCCAATTCTAAATTCAATTTCTTATGAAGCTTGATTTCTAAGTTGATACTTGACCAGGTTTCAAAATCAGTATTTGTTTGTGCAAATGAAACAGAAGAAATGCAAAAAAACAGTGCTGCACAAAAATTTAAAAATTGTTTATTCGTAACCATTTTAATTGGCTTTGGGTACATCTAAATAATAAATGGTGATTTGTGCAGTATCTCGTAAAAAATCAACATTTCCGATTTGGATTCTCTCAATGTTCAAACCCGTTCTGGATTCGAGGTCTTGTTTTAGCAACTGATGATTTTCTGGTTTGATGTTTTCAATGACTTCGTAAACGATCTCTCTGGAAACTTGGTGTTTCGACGACCAAAACAACTCCGTCAAATACAAAACGAGGATGATCATTGCATTGGCAGATAAAATTTCTGAATAACTCATCTTTCCATTGGCCAATGAGTTGATTACAGAAACGCCGATGACCACAAACAGGTAGGTCATCTCTTTGATGTCTACTGTATTCGTTCGGTAGCGAATGATGCCGAAGATGGCAAAGAGACCCAGTGCCATCCCCAAATCCAATTCAAATTTTTTGAGGGTAAAACACAAAAAGAAAACGATCACACTGATCATGTAATAGGTGAAAAGAAACGCCTTATTTCGAGCGTATCTGTAGTACAAACAACGAATGATGATTGTTAAAAAAGCAATGTTGATTCCAAAACGAAACATCATTTTGTAAAAATCATCATCAAAAAGGGGGATTCCATAAAATTCCATAGTTAGGCAGTAAGTTTGTTTAGTTTGATTAATTTTCTTTTAAAGAGGTTGTACTTTAAGTTTTCGTATAGGTTGACCATTCCGATGCAGTATTTACTGATGCTGTAAGGAAACTGCCCGTGTTTTCTCAATTCTCTGACGATGGCTGAGCTCCTGTCAAAACGTTCCTGTTTCACTTCAATGATGGCGATGCCATCGTATGTCTTTTGAACATCCTCCAAAGTGTAGGTCAAATTGAAATCTATGGTAACCCTTTCATTGCTTTGCATATTGACCAATGTAATGCGGTTGAAGCCGTTCATCAATGCGGGTGTCAAATTTAATTTTTCAGCCGTAATTTTTTCAATAAAATCATTGGAAGCAAGCGACAATTCCTTTTCAAAATTTTTGATGGGAATCCTCGATTTGGTGGTTCTTCCTTTGTGGTCTTTTTGCTTGATTTCTAAAAAAAACAACTCCGACTCAACGTATTTTCGCATGCGCACTTTTAGTCGGTTGATTTTTCCATTGTGGTGCTCGCGATAAAACTGGTGGTCTTTGGTGTCAAAATACAAAGAGTTGTAAGTCATGACCCGGTTGTTGTCAATTTCTAAAACACGGTATTTTTCTTTTAATGATTCAAGTATAACAGGCAGTGTTTTTTTGGAGACTACAAATTTGGTGTCTGTTCGCTTCATCAACGCAACTGCATCCATCTCTTTCAAAGTGATGGGGGAAATCTCCTTGGTGATTTTATGGATGTCAGTCAGCATTTGTAATTTGGTGTAAAGAAAAACAAACATAAAAAAATTAAAGGAGATGGCTCCTGTTTTTCTGTTTTATATCTCGTTAAGCAGGTGTTATTATTTCATTAATCTTTTGACCATCGGAGCATGAAGTCCCACATGTTCGATTTCAAAAATTTTTCCAAAAAATTCAACGCCTTGTTTTTTGCAAAAATCAACAACAATGTCACGGAGGTTGTACGACAAAACCTCAGTGTCTAGGGAACGCAATCGTACTTCAACTACTTGCAAAAGGATTTTTCCAAAACCTCGATTTTGAAAAGATTCCAAAGTTGCCATTCCTTGCAATTGGCATTGACTTGCATTAAATGAAGGGTGAGTGGATTTCACAAAGTTTGCAATAGCCAGTAATTATTTGTTTTTCAAAAGTCCCCAAATGGCATGTATCTCCATCAAAATCACCTTGAAACATATAGGAGAGTGGACAGTTGATCCTCAAGACCTTCAAACGAATCTCATAGGTTTCTCCAACAGTGATTTTTCTTACTCGACCATTTGAAATGAGGAGGTTGTAAGATCAATCAGACGCTTTGATACCTCTAAGGTGTTTCCAAAAAGAAACTGTGACGTACAAAAGAACAATCAATGGTACGGCAACAAATTGCAACAAGAGGAGCAGCAAAAGGGACAGGCCCAAAAAGAGGAATTTGAACTCATTGTCCCTCCATGAAAAATTTTTAAATTTCAATGCAAACAAAGGAATCTCTGCATTCAACAAATAAACACTTAGAAAAGTTAGCACCAACAACAAATATTTATTTTGCAAGAGCGCTACGACAAAAGTAAATTCGGAATGCTTGCATATCAACGGCAAGGACACAATTAAAAGTGTATTGGCAGGAGTTGGCAATCCGACAAAGGAAGATGTTTGGCGTGTGTCAATGTTGAAATTTGCCAAGCGGTATGCAGAAGCCAAGGTCACCAACAGACCACAAAAAGGCAGCCACTGAAAGGTTGCTGCTACCAACAAAGATTCCAAGGTGTTTTCAGAACTCGCTTTGAGAAGCATTTGCATCATGACAATTCCAGGAACCAAACCAGACGTGACCATGTCTGCCAAAGAATCCAATTGCTTTCCCAACTCTCCTTCTACCTTTAGCAAGCGTGCGGCAAAACCGTCAAAAAAATCAAAGCCTATACCGATAGCAACAAACAGTGCTGCCGCTTCCAAATGTCCAAAAACGGCATACAAAACCGCGATACATCCAGACAAAAGATTGACTAAAGTAATCAGGTTGGGAAGGTGTTTTTTCAAGGCCATAAATTATATTTTTGTAAATGTATGAAAAGCATTTAAAATTCAATTGAACGAGGTGACGAAAGTTTTCTCAACTCCAACATGTCCCTTTGACATTCCCTTTTATTTCAAGTGACAAATTTCCATGTTTTGTAATATTTTTCTTAGTATTGTTTCCAAAACTTGCCATGCCAATCATTGCCTCCGATTTTAAGACTGTTTTTCCCTTTTCTAACGGGCATTTCAATACCGTCTACAGAAACTTATTTACCAGTCCAAGAATTCTTTTTCAAAGAGAGAGAATTCCTACTGCAGATGGTGATTTTTTAGATTTGGACTGCGCATCTGTCAATTCGAAACATGTGGCACTGCTGCTGCATGGACTTGAAGGCAGTTCACAATCCAAATACATCCTTTCCACTGCCCTTTATCTGAACCGTCAAAACATCGACGTCATCGTTCTCAATATGAGAGGTTGTAGTGGAGAAAAAAACCGCTTGTACAAATCCTACCACAGTGGAGAAACGGAAGATTTGAATGCGACGGTCCTACATATAGATAAAAACTACGACTATCAAAGCATCTCTTTGATTGGATTTAGCATGGGAGGCAACATGGTCTTGAAATACGCTGGCGAAAGAAAACTCAATCCCGCTATAAAATGTTTAGTGGCAATTGGACCTCCTTGCGATTTGAAAGGTTCCGCAAAAACGCTTTCCGAAAAGAGCAACAGCCTGTATATGAAGCGATTTTTAAAAACACTGACAAAAAAAGTCGTCCAGAAAAGCATCGATCACCCCAAAGAATGTTTGGACATAAAAACCATACGCAAGTCCAAAAGCTTTTTGGATTTTGACAACCTCTATACAGCGCCCTCATTTGGTTTTAAAGATGCAGAAGATTATTGGAAACAAGCCAGTTCTCTCTTTTACCTCGAAGGCATTCAAACACCCACCTACTTGCTTTCCGCGAATGACGATCCTTTTTTGTCCGAGAGTTGCTACCCTTACAAACTCGCAGAAAACAACCCCTTTCTGTTTTTAGAAACTCCCAAAACCGGAGGTCATATCGGGTTTTCCCATTCTTTTCAAAACAGAAAAAACATTTGGTGCGAACAAAAAATTCTTACCTTTATTAGTGAATATCAAGACAAACACGGTATTGGTTTAAAATAGTAATATATTTGCACTAACATCATTTACACAATTCCAATTTTTTGAAAAAAATTTGCTTTCTTTTCCTGTTTTTCACCCTTCATCTGACCTATGGTCAGCTGGCCAGAAAGTACTCCAATGAGTTCTTAAACATTGGTGCAGATGCAGCAGGCTTGGGAATGAGTAAATCGGTAACGGCAATAGCTTCGGATGTAAATGCCCTCTATTGGAATCCTGCAGGCTTGTCAAAAGTCACTGTCAACCAAGGTTCCTTAATGCACATGACCCATTTTGCGGGTATTGGAAATTACGACCACATGGCAGTTGCCATTGCTCCCAAAGAAAAAGACGGTCCTGTACTCGCTTTTTCCATCATTCGTTTCGGTGTAGACGACATCCTGAATACTACGGAACTGATCGATTCGGATGGGAACATAGACTTCAACAGAATTCAGTTGTTTTCAGCCGCTGACTACGCATTTAATTTTGGTGTCGGATCCACCGTCAAAAAGGTGCCCAACTTGCATGTCGGTCTGAATGCAAAGGTTATCCGACGAACTGTGGGCGATTTTGCTTCTTCTTGGGGTTTTGGTTTGGATGCCGGAATCCAATACCAACTAGGCACCTGGCAACTAGGATTGATGGCAAGAGATTTTACCACAACCTACAATTTGTGGCGTTTTGACCAAGACAATTTTGAAAAAATCAAAGCCGCTATTCCAAATCAAAACCAAACATTGCCTGAAAAAAACGAACTGACACTCCCTAAAATTCATTTCGGAGTCGCAAAAAAATTCCAACTCAAAAATAAAAACTTTCATTTGCTGTCAGAATTGGACATGCACTTTCGCTTTGCAGAGACAAACGATCTTATTTCATCAAGCTCCGCAAGTATGAGTCCCTCATTGGGCTTTCAGTTGGATTATGGGGATTTTGTTTTTCTCAGAGCCGGTGTCGGAAATTTTCAAAGAATTACAGAATTTGACGACAGCAAAACGCTTTCGCTAGAACCCAATATAGGTTTGGGGTTCCGCTACCACGGAATTTCAATTGATTACGCACTTTCAAACATCGCCAGTGTCGGAAATGCGCTGTACTCCAATACTTTTTCGGTCAAAATAGATTTTGATTTTTTAAAAAAACCCGGAAAAAGGATATAACTTATGTTGAACACCTGTCTCTTCATTTGGTCAACAAGCCTTACTTTTTTATTTTCATTTGATTTTTCCCTCCTATGAAGAACTTATTTTTAGCTTTGTTATCCGGTGTGTTTTTAGCCATTTCTTGGCCTACATATGGGTTTCCCCTATTTTTATTTATCGGCTTTGTTCCGCTTTTACTGGCAGAAAATCGCATTCGAAAGTCAAAACAAACAAGGAGCAAGCGAAAAATATTTGGTCTCGCCTATTTGACCTTTTTACTCTTTAACAGCGGCACTACTTGGTGGTTGTATTACGCAAGTCCCTTTGGTATGTATTTCGCTATTTTGGTAAATTCGCTTTTGATGAGTTTGGTATTTCTTAGTTACCACTTCCTCGCCAAAAGAATCCCTTCCAAATTGAGCAAGGTCGCGTTGATTGCACTTTGGATCGGTTTTGAAAAATTTCATTTGAACTGGGAGTTTTCTTGGCCTTGGCTCAACCTAGGAAATGGATTTTCCAACCATCACAAATGGGTCCAATGGTATGAATACACAGGAGTTTTTGGTGGTACTTTATGGATTTGGATAGTTAATATGGGACTTTATGGTGCCCTTGTTCAATTTTTGAAAGACAAGAAACCCAAAGCCTTGTTAAAGGGGATACTCGGCTCAGTTGGATTGGTCATTATTGGGATTTCAGCTTCTCTATACAGCTACCACTCCTCTCCTACTGAGGGAGAAAAATCAACGGTGCTGGTGCTGCAACCAAATGTTGACCCCTATACTGAAAAATACCAACTGTCAAATTATAAAATGGCGATGGATTTGGTGGAATTGGCGTCCGAAAAAATGGACAGCACAGTTGTATTTGTCATTGCACCTGAAACATCTTTGCCCAAACCAAGAGTTATAAAAAATTTCAAAAAAACTTCAGAATACGCTATTTTATCAAAATTTGTTGCTCAATACCCGCAATCCGCTTTTGTTTCAGGCATTACTTTTTACGAACGTTTTTCTTCGCAATTGCCTCCGAACAAAACGGCCAATTTTTTCCAAGATCACAAAGATTGGTACAACAGTTACAATTCTTCGTTTATTTTACAATCCGACGAAGAATTGCAAATCTATCACAAATCCAAATTGGTTGTGGGTGTGGAACATATTCCATACCGAAGCCTTTTGAGCCCAATACTAGGCGATGCTATGATTGATTTGGGTGGATCGGTTGCGACTTTGACCCCTCAAGAGGAACGAGCGGTCTTTTCAAATGCAAACATCCACTTGGCACCAATCATTTGCTACGAATCCGTTTATGGTGACTACGTTCGACAATACATTGAAAAGGGAAGTGATTTCTTAGCGATCCTTACGAATGACGGCTGGTGGAGCAGCAGTCAAGGACACAAGCAGCATTTGAGTTTGGCACGATTGCGAGCTATTGAAACAGGCAGAAGTATTGCCAGAGCTGCAAATACAGGCATCTCTGCGCTCATCAATGAAAAGGGAGACCTTTTGAGTGCGCTTCCTTATGGCAGCAAAGGATGTTTAAAGGGTGAAATTACACGTTCGAATAGGACAACCTATTATTCTCAACACGGAGACTATATTTACAGAATTTCGATGTTTGTTTTGGTGCTCATCCTCTTGGGTTCCTTTGCCAAGAAAAAACAACCCCTTTGATAAATTTTATTATGGTTGCGTTTTCACAGAATTCAGCGGCTGAATGAATTCCAAAAAAAATCTCCTTCCCAAAATCAGGAAGGAGATTTTTTATAGAAACAAAGCGAAACTTATGCGTTTTGCTTTTTGATCAAATTCAAAGCAGATCCTTCGTGGAACCAAGCTATTTGACTTGCGTTGTAAGTATGATTCAATTTAATAGCATCTGTGGTCCCATCCGTGTGGACAATGTCCAAAGTCAGTTGTTTTCCTGGAGCAAAATCCACCAAATCAGAGAAGGCAAAGGTATCGTCTTCTTGAATCAAATCGTAATCGGATTCCTTGGCAAACGTCAAGCCCAACATCCCTTGTTTTTTCAAGTTGGTTTCGTGGATCCGTGCAAATGATTTTACGATCACAGCAGCCACTCCTAAGTGACGTGGTTCCATAGCAGCGTGCTCACGTGAAGAACCTTCTCCATAATTGTGATCTCCAACTACGATTGAAGAAACACCTGCTGCTTTGTAAGCTCTTGCAGTTGCTGGAACAGCACCGTAATCTCCTGTCAATTGATTTTTGACAAGGTCTGTTTTTTGATTGAATGCATTGACTGCCCCAATCAAGCAGTTGTTGGAGATATTGTCCAAATGTCCACGGAAACGCAACCAAGGTCCAGCCATAGAGATGTGATCCGTTGTACATTTTCCAAAAGCTTTTATCAATAACTTCGCTCCTTTGATATCTGTTGCCAAAGGTTTGAAAGGAGTCAACAATTGCAATCTTTCTGAAGACTCAGAGACACTGACATTAACAGCAGACCCATCTGCAAGAGGCGCTTGGAATCCAGCATCTTCAACAGCAAAACCATTCTTTGGCAATTCATCTCCTGTGGGCTCATCAAACATCACTTCTTCTCCGTTTTTATTGAGCAAAGTGTCCTTGGTAGGATCAAAGTCCAAACGACCGGAAATGGTAATCGCAGCTACCAGTTCTGGTGAGGCAACAAAAGCATGTGTGTTTGGATTTCCATCTGCTCTCTTAGCAAAATTTCGATTAAAGGAGTGAATGATGGAGTTTTTAGGTGCATTTTTAGGATCTGAATACCTGGCCCATTGTCCGATACAAGGTCCACAAGCATTTGTAAATATCTTTGCTCCCAAGGCCTCAAAAGTTCCTAACAAACCATCTCTGTCAGCCGTGTAACGCACTTGCTCAGAACCTGGATTGATTCCGAAATCAGCTTTCGCCTCAATTCCTTTGTCAACGGCTTGTTGTGCGATGGATGCGGCTCTTGACAAATCTTCGTAAGAGGAGTTTGTACAAGATCCGATCAGTCCCCATTCTACATTTAAAGGCCAGTCATTTGAAGTCGCCTTTTCAGTCAAATCAACACCCGCTTCTGTAGCCAAATCCGGTGAGAAAGGCCCGTTTACATGGGGTTTTAACTCGTCTAAGTTGATTTCAATAACTTGGTCAAAATACTGCGCTGGGTTTTGGTAAACTTCGGGATCACCTGTCAAGTGTGCGGCTACTGCATTTGCAGCATCTGCCACATCGTTTCGGTCTGTAGCACGCAAGTAGCGTTCTATGGACGCATCGTACCCAAAGGTAGAAGTGGTTGCGCCAATTTCAGCACCCATGTTGCAAATGGTTCCTTTTCCTGTTGCGGACATGGATTTGGCACCATCACCAAAATACTCTACTATGGCTCCAGTTCCTCCTTTTACAGTGAGGATCCCAGCAACTTTTAGGATGACATCTTTGGGAGCTGCCCAACCTGAGAGTTTCCCTGTCAATTTGACGCC
Organism: Flavobacteriaceae bacterium UBA7433; assembly: GCA_002477565.1. Taxonomy (GTDB): domain Bacteria; phylum Bacteroidota; class Bacteroidia; order Flavobacteriales; family Flavobacteriaceae; genus Flavicella. Next base: position 17,994 of record DLQL01000049.1, on the reverse strand, counting down.
AATTAATTTTGGAAATTTCAATTCCCAAGCCATACCGGCCATTACGTCTACAGCATCTGCTCCACCAACACCAATGGCAACCATTCCCAATCCACCTGCATTTACGGTATGAGAATCGGTTCCGATCATCATTCCTCCCGGGAATGCATAATTTTCTAGCACTACTTGGTGAATGATTCCCGCTCCTGGCTTCCAAAATCCAATCCCGTATTTGTTAGAAACAGATGACAAGAAATCAAATACTTCTGCACTTGTTTTGTTTGCAAACTTCAAATCTTCTGCGGCACCTGATTTTGCTTGAATCAAGTGATCACAGTGCACTGTTGTTGGAACGGCTACTTGCTTTTTTCCAGCTTGCATGAATTGCAACAACGCCATTTGAGCAGTTGCGTCTTGGCATGCAATTCTATCCGGCGCAAAATCAACATAGTCCTCTCCTCTCTTGAAGGCGGTCTTTGTGGAACCGTCCCAAAGGTGATTGTACAATATTTTCTCAGCCAATGTTAAGGGTTTCCCAACTACACCGCGTGCAGTATCTACACGATCTGCCATACGAGCATATACCTCCTTGATCATTTCAATGTCAAATGCCATAGTCTACTTGTTCTTTATTGATTGTTATTACAAATAATATAAATTGGATGCGAATATACAAAAATGCTCCGGTATTTGAAAACTCAAACCGCATGGAATATTGAGGTTGCACAAAGATAAATGAGATTCTAATTTATTAATTGTGAAAAATCAATTTTTGAGAATCAAAAAGGAACAAACATGAGAAATCGTTAAAAAAAAAGTAGGCCTATAAGCCGGATTCTGTCACCGCAAATGCGGGTTCTTATCATTTATCTAGTTCCACAATTACTCGTGGAATCCAACTGCCTACCCCTTGGATTGGGCGAGTAACCCTCAAGCTCCAATGTACATGGCATTGCATCGTATAGAGTTTACCTGGTTTCACTA
>DLQL01000049.1:0-17024 GCA_002477565.1 Flavobacteriaceae bacterium UBA7433 | reverse complement strand
ACTGTACTTGCTTTCTGTTGCACTGGTCCTCAACTCACGCTGGACGGACGTTATCCGCTATACTACTCTACGATGTCCGGACTTTCCTATCCCAATACAATTGAGACGATAAGACAGCCTACTTTTATGTTTTTTCTTTTACAAAGCCCCTGGTCTTTTCAAAGCGAGGCTTTTTTGTTTCACAGTTGGACACAAAGTCCTTTGTGTAAGAGGAATGTCAAACGAATTTACTCATTAAGAAAACATGTCTTTTACTTTGTCAAAAAATGACTTGTCAGATATTGTCGGAGAGGGCGTGAAATTTTCGTCCTCCAACATCTCTTCAAAAAATTGTTTTTGTGTTTTGTTCAATTCTTGAGGGGTCCAAACATTGACATGCACCAATAAATCGCCCGTTCCATATCGCTCGATACTCGGCAATCCTTTGCCTTTTAATCTAAGTATTTTTCCAGACTGGGTTCCTGAATCAATTTTAATTTTTACTTTTCCTGTAACCGTCTGAATCTCTTTTGCAACTCCCAAAACAGCTTCCGAAAAACTGACGTACAAATCGTAGTGCAAGTTTGTTCCTTCTCTCTTTAATTTTTCGTGAGGAATTTCTTCAATCACAACCAATAGGTCTCCGGCAATGAAATTGTTTCCTGGAGCATCGTTTCCTTTGCCTGCCACTTTGAGCTGAACACCTTCGGTAACACCTTGAGGAATGTTGATTGTGACGGTTTCTTCTGTTACAATCAACCCATTTGCATCGGCTTCTTTTGGTTTGCTCGAAATCGTTTGTCCCGATCCTTGACAGGTTGGACAAGTAGCTGCTGTCTGCATTCTTCCCAACATGGTATTGGTCACGCGCATTACTTGGCCTTGACCATTACACGTAGCACAGGTCTTGTAGGAAACTCCTTTTGCCTGTGTTTTTCTGCGAACTTTTACTTTTTTATCCACACCATTGGCAATCTCTTCTAAAGTCAGCTTGACACGGATGCGCAAATTGCTTCCTTTGGTTCTTGAAGGTCCTCTAGAGCGACCTCTTCCGCCTCCAAAACCGCCGCCAAAAATGTCACCGAACTGGCTAAAAATATCATCCATGTCCATACCGCCACCTCCGAAACCGCCAAAACCGCCTTGACTTCCGTCAAATGCACTGTGGCCGTATTGATCGTAGCGCGCTTTTTTATCAGGGTCGCTTAGGATTTCATAAGCTTCTGCAGCTTCTTTAAATTTTTCTTCAGCATTTTTATCATCTGGGTTTTTGTCCGGATGGTATTTAACCGCCATTTTGCGGTACGCCTTTTTTATTTCTCCAGTAGCGGCTGATTTTGAGATGCCCAATACTTCGTAATAATCTTTTTTCATCTTGATAAGTTTCGGTTTTCTGATCTGTACCCATTCAGAAAAACCTCGTTTGCAATTAGTTTCCTATGACGACTTTTGGATAGCGAATCACTTTTTCACCAAGTTTGTAGCCTCTTTCAATGACGTCGATGATTTTTCCTTTCATCTTTTCTGACGGTGCAGGTATTTGCGTGATGGCTTCGTGCAAGTCCGCATCAAAGGCGTCTCCTGCTTTCGCATTTAAAGGCTCCAAACCTTTTTGTTGCAAAGTAGTGGCTAGTTTGTCGTTGATCAATTGCATGCCTTTGAGCAATTCTTTGTCTTTGACTTTTTTAATTTCTGCCAAACCTCTGTCAAAATCGTCCAAAATTGGCAATAATGACACCATGATATCTTGTCCTGCAGTCCGGAACAATTCAATTCTTTCTCTACTAGTTCGTTTTTTGTAGTTTTCAAACTCTGCAAACAAGCGCAAGTATTTGTCTTTTTCAGCTTGAAGTATTTCTTCTGCAGATGGCTCAACTACTGTTTTCTCAGCTGCTTCCTCTTTATTTTCCTTCACAGCATCTGTTTGGAGCTCTTCGTTTGCAAGTTCTTCTTTGATGGGTTCTTCCGTACTCATTGTATTTCAATTGTTTTGTATGCACTTGTGTAAACAACAATAGCGCCATGACGTAATTTGTGTCAAAATGTCATTTCCTGTGTGCGTGCAAAGATAGTTATCTGTCCGAACATGTATGGAAGAAACTTCTTTTAAATTTTGGAAAGTTTTGCTGCTGTTAAAGACAGGTAAAAATCAATCTGGGATCCGTTCAATTTTGGCACCAATCGCCTTCAAACGGCCTTCGATGTCTTCGTAACCACGATCGATTTGATCGATGTTGTGAATGGTACTCGTTCCATTTGCGGAAAGGGCAGCAATCAAAAGAGAAATTCCTGCTCTGATGTCCGGAGAAGTCATGGTCGTTGCTTTTAAACTCGATTCATGGTTCATCCCGATGATGGTAGCTCTGTGCGGATCACAAAGGATTACTTTTGCCCCCATATCTATGAGCTTATCCACAAAGAACAAGCGGCTTTCAAACATTTTTTGATGAATCAATACCGAACCTTTTGCTTGGGTAGCTACCACCAACACAATACTCAATAAATCTGGAGTAAAACCGGGCCATGGTGCATCTGAAATTGTGAGAATGGAGCCGTCTATATAATTTTGTATTTCGTAAGATTTTTGTGAAGGGATGTATATGTCATCCTTTCTCTTTTCCAATTGGATGCCCAATTTCTGAAACACCCTTGGGATCTGACCGAGGTCTTTCCAACTGACATCTTTAATGGTCAGTTCTGATTTTGTCATGACAGCCATTCCAATCCAACTTCCAATTTCAATCATATCTGGCAATACTCTATGCGTACACCCTTTCAATGCTTTTACACCTTCAATTGTCAAAAGGTTGGAACCAATACCACGAATATTTGCCCCCATGCTGTTGAGCATTTTTGACAATTGCTGAATGTAAGGTTCACAAGCAGCGTTGTAAATTGATGTTTTTCCAGTGGCGAGGACTGCTGCCATCAATATATTGGCTGTTCCGGTAACAGAAGCTTCGTCCAAAAGCATTTCCTTTCCAAAAAGCTCTTCGGCTTCAACACCGTAAAAATGCTCTTCTTTGTTGTATCTAAAAGTTGCACCCAATTGGATAAATCCTTCAAAATGGGTATCCAAACGACGTCGTCCTATTTTGTCTCCACCTGGTCTTGGAATGTAGCCCTTCCCAAAACGCGCCAATAAGGGACCGACAATCATGATGGAACCGCGGAGCGAACTGCCGTCTTTTTTAAATTCTTCAGATTCCAAATAGCCCAAATTCAAATCGTCTGCTTGAAAAGTGTAGGTGTTGACGTCGTGTTTTTCAATTTTCACGCCCAGCTTTCCCAAAATAAAAATCAACTTGTTGACGTCTATGATGTTGGGAATGTTTTCAATACGAACTTTTTCTGGTGTTAGCAATACTGCGCATAAAATTTGCAGCGCTTCGTTTTTTGCTCCCTGAGGGGTAATGGTGCCTTGCAATTGATGCCCACCTTCAATTTTAAATGTTGCCATTGTTCGATGCGTAAGAAGTTAGTTGTGTCCTTTCAAAGGAAATAAAGCAATCTTGTTTGGGTGTTTGTAACCGTGTGAAAAATAAAAAAAATCTTTCAATCTGTCGCCTAAAAAATTATTTATATCGGTGTTGGCTGTTTTTACTACGGTTGTTTTTGTTGCGATTGTTCTGTTGTTTTCCGGACTGTTGTTTCCCGGACTGTTGTTTGGAATTGGCAGATTTTTTGAGTAGGTTTTCACTTTTGGAAAGGACTTCTTTACTGTCAGTCAAATCAATTTTACCATTTGATAAATCCAGCAAGTGTTTGTAGATTATTGCATCTTCTACTGTGTCTTTGTTCCAATTGAGGTAGCACTTTTTCATGTGGTTGGCGATGTTGAAAATCAAAGCGTCCCTCATATCGCTTTCTTCCCATGACAAAGCTACTTTGATCATGGTTTGTATGTTGTGTCCGTAAAAGCGGTAACGAGAAGCTTGTTTTGGATAAGCCAAAGGTTCTGGTTTGGCTTCCAGTTCTTCTTGATCTGGTTTGCCATAAGGAGAATCGACGTCCAAATTGAATTCGGACATGATGAAAATTTGATCCCAAAGTTTGTGTTTGAAATCAGGTACATCTCTCAGATGGGGTTGTAAGTTCCCCATTACATCTACAATGGCATTTGCCATTTTCTTACGTTCTTCGAGGCTCCCTAGTGAGACACAGTGGTCTACTAATTTCTGAATATGTCTTCCGTATTCCGGAATGATCAATAGTGGGCGATCTGAATTGCATTCTAAATTAAATTCCATCAAGCTAAGTTGTCTTTTTTGTATGTATGTATGCCATCCATTTGGGTTGGACAGTTCTTTTTGTGCTCAAATAAAAGAGTTGAAGTGATTAAAAATACGTTAGGAGGAAAACTCTTAATTAAGATGATGCAAATTAACTAAATAATTTTGGTTTGGCAACATTTTAAAAAAAAATCATGTTTATTTTGTGCAAAAGGAAGTGTTCACGAAATCATTTCTTTAGAGTTGCCAGCATTGCAGCTCCAATAATCCCAGCGTTGTTCTGATACGCTGCAGGCAATACAGGTGTTTTCAGAATTAATTGGTCTTGGTATTTTTTGATTTTTTTACTCGCCCCTCCTCCTAGCACAATCAGGTCTGGAGAAAAGGTGCGTTCTACAAATTCTAAAAAGGAATTGAAACGACTGCCCCATTCTTTGTAAGTAAGGGCTTCTTTTTTTCGTACGGAATCAGCAGCATAGTACTCAAACCGTTCGTATTTTTTGTATGGAACTGTTCCCAGTTCAACATTGGGCACCAAAACACCGTCAAAAAAAACAGCTGAGCCCAAGCCCGTTCCAATTGTTATCATGATGACAACTCCTTTTTTCCCTTTCCCTACACCAAAACTCATTTCTGCCAAGCCCGCTGCATCAGCATCGTTGGCTACTGAAAATGAAAGCCCTGTAGCGGCGGCAAATAAATGATCTACTCGAACACCTAACCAGCTTTTGTGAATGTTTCCATGAGAACGCGCCATTCCGTTTGAAATGATGGCAGGAAATCCGCAACCTACTTTTCCTTTCCAATCAAAATGTGCAACCAATGCAGCTACTTCATTAGCCACTTCTTCCGGAAGGGCACCTTTTGGTGTAGGAATGCGATGTCTTTCGGTAATCAATTCTCCCGTATCCACGTTGACTATAGCTCCTTTGATGCCAGAGCCCCCCACATCTATTCCCAATACTTCCATAAATTTTATTCCTTGGTTAAAAATTCGAATATCGCAATTGTATTGCAGATTCGCAACATTTCCCCAAAAAAAGAAACCCTAAAAAGGCCCCGTTTGTTTTATTTGTTTCAATCTCAAATCATTACTCAATAGAAAGTGCAATCAAACTTCGCAGTCCTTTAGCCTCCTTTGAATAAGCAGCAAAGGAATGTCGAATTTAAAAGAAGAAATATTCCACAAGAACTCGCCAAACTTTTACGATGATTTGGTTTGTAAACTACAAAAGAGTTAGTACTTTTGCCAAAACCTAAGCACCATGAAAAACACGAAATACGTTTTTGTTACAGGAGGCGTTACTTCATCACTTGGAAAAGGAATCATCGCCGCTTCTTTGGCAAAACTCCTCCAAGAAAGAGGGTATTCAGTGACCATTCAAAAATTAGACCCTTACATCAATATAGATCCGGGAACTTTGAACCCCTACGAACACGGTGAATGTTACGTTACTGATGACGGTGCTGAAACGGATTTGGATTTAGGGCACTACGAACGTTTTCTGAACATTCCTACTTCGCAAGCAAATAATGTAACTACAGGACGTATTTACCAATCTGTCATCGACAAGGAACGAAAAGGTGCTTTTCTTGGAAAAACCGTTCAGGTGATTCCTCACATTACCAACGAAATCAAAGAGCGCATACAGATTTTAGGAAAAACGGGGGACTACGATGTCGTAATCACGGAGATTGGAGGTACCGTCGGTGATATTGAATCCCTCCCCTATGTGGAATCTGTACGTCAATTGTTATGGGAATTGGGTGACAAAAATGCAATAGTTGTGCATTTGACTTTGATTCCTTTCCTCGCCGCAGCTGGAGAATTGAAAACAAAACCAACACAACACTCTGTCAAAATGCTGATGCAGAGTGGTGTCAATCCTGACATCTTGGTTTGCCGTTCGGAACATGAAATTTCTGATAGCATCAAACGCAAATTGGCTTTGTTTTGCAATGTCAAAAAAGAAGATGTGATCTCCTCTTTGGACGCAGATACGATTTACGATGTTCCCAATTTGATGTTTGACGAAGGTCTGGACAAAGTGGTGTTGGACAAACTAGATTTGTGTGACAATGACCAACCAAAACTGGTTGAATGGAATCATTTTTTAAGCAAACACAAAAACCCGAAAAACAAAGTAAAAATTGGGTTGATTGGCAAATATGTAGAATTGCACGATGCCTATAAATCCATTTCAGAAGCTTTTATACACGCAGGTGCAGCAAACGAAGTAAAGGTTAAAATCGTTTGGATTCACTCGGAAGATTTGACACTCGAAAATGTGCCTCAAAAGCTCAAAAACTTGGACGGCATCTTGGTCGCTCCTGGTTTTGGAAATCGAGGAACAGAAGGAAAGGTGGATGCAGTGCGCTTTGCTAGGGAGCATCAAATACCCTTTTTAGGCATTTGTTTGGGCATGCAGATGGCCGTAATTGAGTATGCTCGAAACGTACTGAATATCGAAGGTGCAGGTTCTTTAGAAATGGATGAAACGTGTAAAAACCCTGTGATCAACCTGATGGAAGACCAAAAAGACATTACAGAAATGGGCGGTACCATGCGTTTGGGAGCTTGGGATTGTCAGATCACCGAGGACTCTAAAGTTTTCAATGCCTACAAACGCACATTGATTAGTGAACGCCACAGACATCGCTACGAATTCAACAACCAGTACCTCAAAAACTTGGAAGGTTCTGGAATGAAAATAACAGGGACAAATCCAAAAACAGGATTGGTAGAGATTGTAGAACTGGAAAATCACCCTTGGTTTGTCGCAGTACAATACCATCCTGAATACAAAAGTACCGTATTAAATCCACATCCTTTATTTGTAGATTTTATAAAAGCGAGCTTGGATTTTTCTACTCAAAAATAAAGGAAAGTTTCCACACGATCAAACACAAACAAACAACAGAGTTCAAAAAGAAACAACGCAATGGAAGAAAAAAAATTTGATACGAATTCGATAATCGGCTTTCTCTTACTCGGTGCTATCATGTTGTATTACATGTACACCAATCAGCCAGAACAGTCTACTTCCGACGTTTCACAGACAACAGAACAAACAAGCGAAACAGAGAATACGAGGCCACAAATCATGTCCCCTGAGGTTTCAAAAACACTGCTGGCAGCAGATGCGCAAGAACGTTACGGGAATTTTGCCTACTCTTCTGGTTTGCAGGTAGCTGCAGATGGAACAAGCGTTTTGGAAAACGACTACTTAAAATTGACCTTTTCAAACAAAGGGGCACAGATTACAGAGGCTTTGGTCAAAAACTACCAAACTTACGACGCGCTGCCCTTGTACATGATCCAAGATGCCAATGCTTCATTCAATGTAAATTTTGGCACCACAAGCAATCGCATTTTCAACACCAAAGACATGGTGTTTCAACCTCAGCTGACCAACAGCGGAGAGGGGGCCGTACTCTCAATGAAATTAAAGGTTTCTGAAAATGAGTATTTGGAGTACCGCTATGAATTGCTTCCCGATTCTTATATGATTGGTTTTTCAGTGAAATCGGTAGGCTTGAGTTCAATCATCAACAGTGGAAATCCTATAAATTTGACATTTGACCTAAAGGGAATTCGCCATGAAAAAAGCATGTCTTACGAGAACCAAATGACCGCTTTGTACTATGAGAAAGAAGATGGAAAAATGGATGACCTTTCCATTTCTGGTGAAGACAGCGAATTGGAAAACAATGTGGATTGGATTGGATTCAAACAACATTTCTTTTCGACAATATTGTTGACAGACACACCTTTTAAAACGGCCAAACTATCCTCAAATACCCTTTTTCAGGATGAAGAAACGGATTCAGTTTTTACAAAATCTTTTGCTTTGCAAACTCCTTTGTATTTGAAAAATGGTGAATTGAACTACAATTTTAATGTGTATATCGGTCCCAATGATTACGATTTGCTTGCGAGTTATGACAAGCAAATAGAAAATGTAGTTGAGCTCGGTTGGGGCATCTTTGGTTGGATCAACAGAAACGCATTTATCCCTCTATTTACAACGTTGGGAAATTTGCTTTCAAACTATGGACTGATCATCATTATCATGACACTTGTCGTACGAATCTTTATGTCTCCTTTGGTGTACAAATCCTATTTGTCTAGTGCCAAAATGAAAGTACTTAGGCCCGAAATGACTGAGATCAACGAAAAGTACCCTGGAAAAGAAAATGCGATGAAGCGCCAACAAGAGACCATGGCTTTGCAGCGAAAAGCCGGTGTGAGTATGATGGCAGGATGCATTCCCGCATTGTTACAAATGCCTGTCTTTTTTGCCTTGTTTCGTTTTTTTCCAAGCGCCTTGGATTTGCGTCAAAAAGGGTTTTTATGGGCAGATGACTTGTCGTCTTACGATTCCGTTTACAAATTGCCTTTTACCATCCCTCTGTATGGAGACCACATCAGTTTGTTTCCTATTTTGGCCTCGATTGCCATCTTCTTTTACATGCGTATGAACCAGAGTCAACAAATGAGCATGCAACAACCCGCACAAGAAGGAATGCCAGACATGCAGAAAATGATGAAGATGATGATGTACTTCTCTCCAATCATGATGTTGGTTTTCTTTAACAGTTATGGTGCCGGATTGAGTTTGTACTACTTTGTTTCAAACTTGTTGACCATTACGATCATGTTGGTCATCAAAAACTTTATCATTGACGAGGACAAAATTCACGCACAAATTCAAGAGAACAAAAAGCGTCCAGAAAAGAAAAAGAGCAAATTTAGAGAGCGCATGGACGAAGCAATGAAACAGGCTCAAGAACAACAAAAGACTCAAAAAAAGGTTAAGAAGTAGTATTCAAACCTACTCTATACTTACAGCGGTCCTCGAAAGGGACCGCTTTTTTTTGGATCAATTAAATATATAATCTTAATTTTTGGAATCTTTTTTCAACCGTGTCTCATCACTTCACAAAAAAAAGGCCACACAGTGGCCTCACCATGAGTCCGTGAAAAATTGACATACTTTTAGTAAGTAGTACTATTTCAAGCTTTGTTCTTTAAGCATAGAGCTTTTTTCGCAACTCTTTTACTTTAGGATCGGACAAGTATTCGTCAAAAGTAGCGTACTTGTCAATCACACCTTTGGGAGTAATCTCGATAACTCGGTTGGCCACAGTTTGAGCAAACTCGTGATCGTGTGTGGAAAAAAGAACAGTTCCCTTGAAATTTTTCAAAGAATTGTTCAAAGCCTGAATGGATTCCAAATCCAAATGATTGGTAGGCTCGTCGAGCATCAGTACATTGGCTCTTCCCATCATCATACGTGACAACATGCAACGAACCTTTTCGCCACCCGAAAGCACGTTGCATTTTTTCAAAGCCTCTTCTCCACTAAAAATCATTTTTCCTAAAAAGCCTCTCAAATAAACGGCTTCTCGTTCTTCTTCTGTTTTTGCATACTGACGCAACCAGTCCACCAAGTCCAATTCGGCATTTTCAAAATATTCCGAATTTTCCAAAGGCAAATAAGATTGTGTTGTTGTGATCCCAAATTGATAAGAACCCGTATCCGCTTCCATCTTTCCGTTTAAGATTTCATAAAAAGAATTTACAGCTTTGGAATTTTTTGAAATGACAACCACCTTGTCCCCTTTTGACAAATTGATGTTGATGTCATTGAACAACACCTCTCCATCAATCTCTTTGGACAATTTTTCAATGTTTAAGATTTGATCTCCTGCTTCTCGTTCTCTTTCAAAAATAATGGCAGGATACCTCCTACTCGAAGGCTTGATGTCTTCTACATTCAATTTCTCGATCATTTTTTTACGACTTGTTGCCTGCTTGGATTTCGCAACGTTGGCAGAAAAACGACGGATAAATTCTTCCAATTCTTTTTTCTTGTCCTCCGCTTTTTTGTTTTGTTGCGCCCGCTGCTTGGCTGCTAATTGGCTCGATTCATACCAAAAGGTATAGTTTCCTGAATACTGGTTGACTTTTCCGTAATCGATATCTGAGATATGGGTACACACAGCGTCCAAAAAATGACGGTCATGCGAGACCACAATAACTGTATTGTCATAATTGGCTAAAAAATGTTCCAACCATGCGATGGTTTCAAAATCCAAATCATTGGTGGGCTCATCCATGATCAACACGTCTGGATTTCCAAACAGCGCTTGTGCAATCAACACACGTACTTTTCTCTTTCCATCCACATCTCCCATCAATGTGTAGTGCAATTCGTCTTTGATTCCCAATGAAGAAAGTAAGGTTGCCGCATCGCTCTCAGCTGTCCAACCTCCCATTTCTTCGAAAATCACCTGCAACTCTCCGATTCTATCCGCATTTTCATCAGTGTAATCTGCATACAAGGCATCCATTTCTTCTTTGATGGCAAACAACTCTTTGTTGCCTCTCATCACCGTCTCTAAAACTGGAAAACTATCAAAAGCAAAATGGTCCTGAGACAATACAGACATGCGTTTCCCTTTTTCCAAAGAAACCTGTCCTGAAGTTGGATCCATCTGACCCGTGAGTATTTTGAGAAAGGTAGATTTTCCCGCGCCATTGGCACCGATGATGCCGTAGCAATTGCCTTGAACAAATTTGGTGCTCACCTCGTCAAACAAGACGCGTTTTCCGAATTGTACGGATAAATTGGATACTGATAACATGCTGATAAAATTTAAGTTGCAAAATTATAAAAAAACTACGAAGTAAGGCTTTTAAATCAGGAGGATTTCCCGAGTATTTTCAACTCTTAAAACACAGCGAAGGAGACTTGTGAAAAAGGAGTTTTCAAAGCTCTAATTGTCGAAGACCCTCACCCAAAGCCATGGCCACCGCATTGCCCAAATTGAAACTGCGCACCTTTCCAGGAAAAGGAATCTTGACACATTGTGAGGCATAAGCCTTCAGGATTTCTAAAGGCAAACCGTCTGATTCACGTCCAAAAACCAACCAATCTCCAGACCGGTAATCAAGGTCGTAATAGGACTGGGTGGCTTGGGCGCTAAAAAAAAAGACACGACTCAAATCAGGAATGCAACCCAACAGTTTTTCAAAACTCGCGTGGTGCATCAAATCCAAATCAGGCCAATAGTCCAAACCCGCTCTTTTGACGCGTGTGTCAGTAATTTCAAAACCCAAGGGATGTACCAAGTGCAATTTGCTTTGACTCCCTACACAGAGACGCCCAACATTACCAGTGTTGTTAGGAATTTGAGGGCAAACCAAAACGATGTTGAAATTTGATATCTCCATTAAAATCGAACCTTGGTTTCCAAATAATGCGAATCGATGCCGTAAGCTGTTTTCAAAGCAGCTATTTTTTGATCCAATGCCTTGACATCGTTTTCCTTCAAAGATTTTGTAGCGACCAACAACACATTTTTACGTGTGTGTTCGTTGGATACAAACTCAAATATTTTGGTTTGGTAGTTTTTCTTTTCCAAAATCAAGGCACGCAAAGTGTCAGTAACCATCTCGTATTGGCGTTCCTTAAAAATTCCGTATTTTAAAATCGGGTCGCTTTGCTCCTTTCCTTTCAGTTGTTGTCGTATTTGTTTGTGACAACAAGGCGCACAGACAATAAGACCTGCTTTGGCAGCAATCCCTTTGTAAATAGCATCGTCTGTGGCGGTATCACAGGCATGCAATGCAATCAAAATGTCCACTTTTTTATTTTCATACGCCTCGATGGGTGTGCATTCAAATTTGAGCTTTTCAAAACCACAGGTATCCGCTACTTGATTGCAAATATCCACAAGCTCTGGCCGAAGTTCGATTCCCGTGATTGTTGCATTGATTTTGCGCTGTACCACTAAATAATCGTAAAGTGCAAAGGTCAAATACCCCTTTCCCGATCCCATGTCCACAATTTGAATCTCTTTGGGCAACTTGGCATTTGCTATCAAACCTTCCATGATTTCCAAATACTTGTTGATTTGACGAAATTTATCTGCCATTTTTGGTATGACATTGTTGTCTTGATCCGTTAGTCCCAAATGCTGTAAATACACACCCAATTGGGCTCTTTTGGCTTTGGGCTGGTCATGTGTCAATGGCGGCTTGTTCGCAAAACTAGCTGCGCCTTTTTTGTAAGAAATGACTTTCTTCTTTGAAAGAAATACCTGCAAATCTTCTTTCAAGGCAAACACCACTGCTGTACGAAATGTATTGGAAAGGTATTCTTGCAAGACTTCAATGCCTTCTGGGATCGTGTAGTTTTTTACTTGATCATTGGTTTTGTAATGGTACGTAAACGAAAGCTTGAGTTCCTCTTGAATCAATACCAATCGCACATAGATATTCCGAAGACCTTCCTTTTTTCGAATGGGTTTGCTCAAGGTTATTTTGACAAAGGTATCCTCGGCTATTGTACTTTGAATGGTTTCAGAAAAAAGGGCAAATGTACTCATGGAAAAATTATTTGGCTATCGCAGTCGTGTATGTGTGCTTACAAAGCGTCCAGACTGGCTTTCAAAGTTGCTATTTTTGCCAACGCATCGGCTTCTTTTTTACGTTCGTTGGCGATTACCTGTTCGGGAGCATTGTTGACAAAACGTTCGTTGCTCAATTTCTTTTGTACCGATTTTATAAAGCCTTCTGTATAAGTCAATTCTTCTTGAATCTTTGCGGTTTCTTCTTCCACATCAATTGCCTCCAACAACGGAATAAAGTATTCATTCGACTTGACACGGAAACTCAAAGCGCCCTCCACACTCTCTTTGACCTGAGTAATCGAAGTGGTATTCCCTAGTTTTTGAATAACGTCATCAAAATCTGTAGCTGACTGCTCGTGGTTCCAAACAAAAAGTTCAATGGCATCTTTGAAAGCGATGTTTTTCTCTTTTCTTGCTTTTCGAATTCCAGAAATCACCTCTGCGGCAAAATCAAAATCCTTTAGCAGTTGACTGTCAAAAGGAATTTGTTTGGGATACTCGGCAATAACGAGTGCTTCTGACGTAGTTCGAGTCTCGATGAGTTGCCATATTTCTTCAGTCAAAAAAGGCATAAAAGGATGCAACAATTTCAAATTTTCCTCCAAGGCAGCAATGACTGCACGGTAAGTCACCGAATCAATCGGTTGCTGATAAGCAGGTTTGACCATTTCCAAAAACCAAGAGGAAAAATCATCCCAAATGAGTTTGTACAAAGTCATCAATGCTTCGCTGATGCGATAGTTTTCGAAAGACTGTTCTACTTCTGCCACTACTTTTTGAAACTTTGCCTGGTACCAATTTACAGCTTTGAGTGAAGCTTTCGGCTGTTCGATGGTCTTGGAAACTTCCCAACCTTTTACCAATCGAAAAGCGTTCCATATTTTACTAGAGAAATTACGGCCTTGGGCACACAATTCCTCGTCAAAAAGCAAGTCATTGCCGGCAGCGGCACTCAACAGCAACCCTGTTCGAACCCCATCGGCACCGTATTTTTGCATCAGCTCGATTGGATCTGGGGAGTTGCCCAAAGATTTGGACATCTTTCTGCGTTGTCCGTCTCGTACCAAACCCGTAAAATAGACATTGGAAAAAGGTTTTTCTCCTGGAAATTCAAAGCCCGCAAAAATCATACGCGCTACCCAAAAGAACAAAATATCAGGTCCCGTAACCAAATCGTTGGTGGGGTAATAATATTGAAACTCTTCGTTGTCGGGGTTTTTGATGCCGTCAAACAAAGAAATGGGCCACAACCAAGAAGAAAACCAAGTATCCAATGCATCCGGGTCTTGTGTCAAATCAGCCAAGCCCAACGCATTGTTTTTAGTGATTTCTTTGGCTTTCACCAAGGCTTCTTCTTTGCTTTCTGCAACCACGTAATCTTCCAATCCTTCTCCGTAGAAATAGGCAGGAATTTGATGTCCCCACCAAAGTTGGCGGGAAATGTTCCAATCACGAATGTTTTCAAGCCAGTGCCTGTAGGTATTGTTGTAGTGCTTGGGGTAAAATTTAATATCTTCGTCTTCCAAAACTGCTTTCAGTGCAGGTTTGACGATTTCTTCCATTTTTAAAAACCACTGTACAGAAATTTTAGGCTCGATGACCGCTTTGGTTCTTTCAGAAACCCCTACTTTGTGAAGGTGTGAAACTGTTTTGGTCAAGGCACCCAAAGTTTCGAGTTCTTTCGCAATTTCTTTACGCACCACAAAACGGTCCTTGCCTTCGTAATGCAAGCCCGATGAATTTAAACTCGCGTCGTCATTTAAGATATCGATAACTTCTAGGTTGTGTTTCTCACCAATAACCTTGTCATTGGGATCGTGGGCGGGGGTAATTTTCAAACAGCCCGTTCCAAATTCTAAATCCACATAACTGTCTTCTATAATGGGAATGGAACGGTTTGCTATCGGAACGATTGCCTTTTTCCCTTTCAAATGTGCAAAACGTGGATCGTTAGGATGGATGCAAATGGCAGTATCTCCCAATAGTGTTTCAGGACGTGTGGTTGCCACAGTTAAAAATTCGTCAGCACCTTCGATGGCGTACTTGATGTAATACAAGTTTCCTTGTTTTTCTTCAAACGTTACTTCTTCATCGGAGAGGGTTGTTTTGGCTTCTGGATCCCAATTGACCATGCGGTACCCTCTGTAAATCAGCCCCTTGCTGTACAAGTCCACAAAAACTTTGTTGACTGCTTCGCTCAGACTGGGGTCCATCGTAAACGCGGTGCGTTCCCAATCACAAGAAGCGCCTAATTTTTTCAATTGCTCTAAAATGATTCCCCCATGGGTGTCAGTCCAATCCCATGCGTGTTTTAAAAACTCTTCGCGTGTCAAATCGTCTTTTTGAATGCCTTCACTTTTGAGCTTGGCCACTACTTTGGCTTCCGTTGCTATGGAAGCATGGTCTGTGCCTGGCACCCAACAAGCATTGTAACCACGCAAACGCGCACGTCGAATCAACACATCTTGAATCGTGTTGTTCAACATGTGTCCCATGTGCAAGACGCCTGTCACATTGGGCGGTGGAATAACAATTGTATAGGGTTCCTTTTCATTGGGTGTAGAATGAAAGTATCCGTGTTCTGTCCAATAGGCATACCATTTGTCTTCTACCTGTTCGTGGTTGTATTTGTTTGGGATCATTGTGGATCTACTTGTTTGTATGTGTACATCGAATTGTTTTTCAATTCTTTTAGGTCTCTTTTTAATTCACAGAAATACCTTTGGAAAAAAGCAACTGCGAGCATGCGCAAAAGTACGAATCTCTAGTTTAACTAAAAACTAACAGCTAGCAATTTTGTTTGTTTAAAAATATGTTTATTTTTACATGAGCTAACAAAAAAAAACTATCTATGAAAACGACACGCTTTACAATTGTATTTCTATTGACCTCTTTGTTCTGTCAAGCACAGATCACCGAACCTCAGGAAACTTTCGATGCAAATGCCCCTGCGTTTAAATTTGAAACAGAAATCATCAATTATGGTAAAATTGAAAAAGACGCTGATGGAAAACGTGCGTTTGTATTTACCAATATCGGAAACAGGCCCCTGATCATTGAAAAAGTAAAAGGAAGTTGCGGATGTACTGTACCTACCAAACCCGAAGCACCCATCATGCCCGGAGAAACGGGAACCATCCAAGTAAAATACGCCACCAATCGTGTCGGACGCTTTTCCAAAACGGTGACCATCACTTCCAATGCCTCTGAACCCAAAAAAGTGGTTCGTATCAAAGGCGAAGTTTTAGAACCAAAAAAATAAACAGGGATATCAACCAGACTTCAAACACAAAAAAACCTTTGCAAAAAATGCAAAGGTTTTTTTGTGTTTGTTACAGAGAAGGATTTTTTAGGGTCTTATATACCGCTTCCAAAATCCGAGCGTCGACTTCAGTAAAAACTTCTTTTTTAAGTGCGTACATTTTTGCAGCAGTTTCCTTTGCTTTGTCGAGTTGAAAACTTTGCTGTTCAACGCCCGTACCCCATGAAAAAGAAGGATGGCTTTTTTCAGGCGTTCCACCTCCAAAGATATTGGCACAGACCCCTACTACCGTTCCGGTATTAAAAGCAGTGTGGATGGCAGTAGTGCAGTGATCTCCGATAAAAGAACCGCAAAACTGCTCTCCCGTAGGCTCAAGTTTAGCAGTAGCTCCATTCCACAAAAAAACTTCACTCAAGGTGTTTTTCATATTGGAAACGGAAGTCCCCGCACCCAAATTGCACCAAGCTCCAATGACAGAATTCCCCAAATATCCATGATGGCTTTTGTTGGAATTTTCAAAAATTACTGAATTTTTCACCTCCCCTCCTACAGTACATTTCGGTCCGATTGTGGTCGCTCCATAGAGGGTTGTTCCCATCTTTAAAACCGATTGTTCGCCCAATGAAAAAGGACCTCTGATGGAGGTGTTTTCCATCACAACAGCATCTTTTCCAATATAAATCGGGCCGGAACTGGCATTTAAGGTTGCGTATTCCACCACAGCACCTTCTTCAATGTAAATGTTTTCTGGACAAAGTACTCGGTTGGTTTTGGAGATGGTTTGCGAATTGCTACCTTCCGTCAGCAATTCAAAATCCGCACGCAAGGCCCAATCATTTTTTGCATACAAACAGGTCAAGCCTTCCAAGCGAACAAGAGGTGCTCTGCATTCCACCACTTCGTAAAGGTCAAAATCTACAGCGTCTTGACTTTCCATCGTGTAAAAAGCGATGACCTCTTCACCTCTTGCCAAAAGTTGGTTTTGTTTCAAAGACTTGATTTGCGCTGCCAAAGAAGGAGTCGGCAATACAGCCGCATCTACAAACACATTTTGTTCCAGTTCCAACATTGGAAATTTTTCTTCCAAATACGCTTCCGTGAGAATGGTTGCAGTGGTTCCTAAAAACAAT
>DLQL01000038.1 GCA_002477565.1 Flavobacteriaceae bacterium UBA7433 | reverse complement strand
CGCCATCTTTTTTGAATTTTGTGTCTTCTAAATATACACAAAATTCAAAAAAGATGGCGATAAAAAATTTCAGAGCACCCCTACACAAAGAAGAGAAGCCAGGTACAGACACCATTTTGGTCTCCAAATACATGACGACAAAGTTGATTACCTTTCGTCCCGACCAGCCGGTTTTGGAAGTGATGGAACTGTTGCTCAAACATCGAATTTCCGGAGGGCCTGTCCTCAATGAAAAAAAAGAATTGTTGGGAATTATCTCGGAAGGAGATTGCATGAAACAAATTTCAGAGAGTCGCTATTACAATATGCCAATGCACGATGAAACCGTGGACAAGCATATGGCAACTGAGGTAGAAACCATCAGCCCTAACATGTCCATTTTTAAAGTAGCCAATTTGTTTTACAGCTCCAAGCGCAAGCGTTTCCCTGTCGTTTCTGAGAAGGGTGAGTTGGTAGGTCAGATCAGTCGTAGAGATGTTTTAAAAGCCGCTCTTGCATTAAAAGACAGCTGGTAATACTTTCAAAACACTCTATTTCCTTCTTTTTAGGCGTCTTTTCGAATCAACAAGACAAAATCGTTTTCCAAAAGGAGGTAGCCTTGGTCGTATATATAAAAATAGGCATTGCCCGTTTTGGTCGTGTAGATTGAAGTGATGTGTTGGAAATAAAACCCAAGATCTGTCAATTTGGCTTTGGGAATTTTTGTTTTTCCAGACGGATTCAAAGCCGTCAATATTTTGTAATTTTTCTTCAGACGGTTGTTGGTATTTCGAATCAAATTCTTGGTTTCAGGATGCACTTTGTTGTTGAACGAATTTCGACAATAATCAGAACAAAACTTTTTGTCTGACCTACCGACAAAAGATTCGTTGCATTCCAAACATTCCTTTTTCATGCCTTTTATAAATTTTACTAGTAAAGGTACGGAATTTATTCGTTTACAAACGACTACAATCGTTTACATCCGAAAGTAACTGTTTTCCAACCGAATTTATTTTTCAAACCGTCGTTCATTTGTACTGTTGAGTTTGGACATGCCGTTCAAAACAGCAAAGATTAGTTAAATAAATACGTTATGAGTAATTTAAGAAACAAAGTAATTTTGATTGGACATTTGGGGAATGACCCAGAAGTTAAGGATTTGGAATCGGGAACAAAAGTGGCTAATTTTTCGTTGGCAACAAACGATTACTTCAAAGACCCACAAGGAGAACGTGTAGAAAACACCCAATGGCATAATTTGGTAGCTTGGAACAAGACAGCAGAGATCCTTGAAAAGTATGTCAAAAAGGGACAAGAAGTAGCGATTGAAGGAAAACTGACCAATCGCAGCTACAATGACAAGGAGGGCAACAAACGCTATGTCACAGAAGTGGTGGTCAACGAGTTGGTTTTGCTTGGTAAGAAGTAATTCTCATTTCTAGGAGAAGAATAAAAAAAGTGCTTCAAGGCACTTTTTTTGTGTTTTAAAATTCTTATTCGAAATTGACTATCCCTGCCAAGCGTTCTTTTTTTGAGGTACTTCCAAGTTTAGGACCTCTTTTTTTTTATTTTTAACAGATTAGTAATAACTTTCAAAAAACATTTGCCCCCACCATGAACAAGAAATCTTTAAACATCTTGATGATTGAGGACGATGCCATCGAAGTAATGAAGTTGCATCGAACCATTGCTTCCCTTGATAAGAGCCATGCGATTGTAGAAATGAAAAACGGTGATGAGGCTTTGGCTTATCTAAAAAGTGAAGCACCCTTTCCTGACATTATCTTGTTGGATTTGAACATGCCCAAGCTAGATGGGATGGAACTTTTGACTATTTTAAAGGCCGATACCGAGTTGGCATGTATTCCCGCCATTGTCTTGACCACCTCTAACAACCCAAAAGATGTGCTGTCCTGTTACCAATTGGGAATAGCAGGCTATGTTTTCAAACCGTTGAGTTACGAAGATTACACACTTAAAATCAAACAAATACTGTCCTATTGGAGTATTAATGAACTGACAAACAAATAATATGAAAGGGATTATTTTTACAGAATTTTTGGAATTGGTGGAAGACAAATACGGTTTGGAGATGGTTGACACCCTCATTCAGCATTCTAAATTGCAGTCAAAAGGGGTCTATACTTCCATAGGCACCTATCAATTTTCTGAAATGCTGTCCTTGCTTCAAAACCTGAGCGAAGGTACAGGAACTTCCATTGACCGTCTTTTGGAAACCTTTGCAGAACATTTTTTTGGAGTCATTGAAAGAAGTTACCCCGACATGCTAAACGCCTACAAAGATCCGATTGAAATGTTGGCATCCATCGAAAATCACATCCATGTAGAAGTCAAAAAAATATACGAAGATGCCGAGTTGCCTACCTTTGAAATTTTAGAAAAAACATCCGATTCTTTAGTCTTGCTATACAAGTCGAGTCGGGCCATGCACCATTTTGGTTTGGGCTTGATGAACAAGACTTTTGCACATTTCAATTCAAGTGCGTCCATTCTTTTGGAAAAAATAAAAGAAGACGGAACCGAAGTAAAATTCTTTATTCAGAAAGAGGCATGAATTCAGACAAAATAGCCATTTTACAACGAGCCTTGATCCGCGAAAAAGCGGCACGAAAAGAAGCAGAAAAAATTTTGGAAAAAAAAGCTGCAGAATTGTATGCGTTGACCCAAGAATTATCTGAGACCAACACTAGGCTGGAAAAAACCATCCAACAAAAAATTTCACAGCTCCAAGTTTTTGAAAGTATTGTTGACGCATATGTCGTGGTTGATTTCAATGGAGAGGTTCTCAAAATGAATGAGTCTGCGATCGCTCTCTTGGGATATGATTTCAGGAAAGCCCCTATTTTTTTATTGGATTTGGTGGATGAAAAGATGCGTGAGCGGACTCAAAACGCCTTTTCAACATTGATCAAAGAAGGTTTGTTGAAGAATTTTCAGATGGAAATTTTCAGCAAAGATGGCCAACAAAAAATCGTTCAAATCAATGCGAGCATGTTGTACGATGAAAATCAAGTCCCCATTGCAGCACAAGGAATTGCCCGAGACATCACCCAGCAACAAGCTTCTGAAGACCGCTTGATTTCTTCGGAAAGTAGGTTGACAACATTGATCACCAATCTGGACAGCGGGGTACTCTTGGAAGACGAACAGCGAAAGATTGTCTTGACGAACAAAAAGTTTTGCGAACTGTTTTCCATTCCTGTTTCACCAGCGGAAATGGTTGGGTTGGATTGTTCGAATGCGGCAGCACAAACCAAACATTTTTTTGAAGACCCTGCTGGTTTTGTAAAGGGAATTGATAAAATTATCCGTAAAAGAAAGTTGGTACTTGGAGAGACTTTGGCTTTTAAAGACGGACGCATTTTCAGAAGAGACTACATACCGATTTTTAAAGACAAAGAGTTTCAAGGCAACCTGTGGTCCTACAAAGACATTACGTTGGAAACAAAATACCAACAAAGCATCGAGGCAGAAAAGCAAAAATACAGCAGCATCATTGCCAATATGAAATTGGGCCTTCTCGAAGTAGACAACGATGAAAAAATTGCCATGCTCAATCAGAGTTTTTCTGAAATGTCGGGTTATTCCGAAGAAGAACTGATTGGAAAAACAGCAAGCACTCTTTTTTTAGAGGGGGAACAGTCTGAGGTGAATAGCAAAGAGCGGTCAAAGAGGAATCAAGGACTTTTTAATTCCTACGAGTTGCAAGTAAAAACCAAACAAGGAGAAAGTCGTTGCTGGTTGATCAGCGGAGCACCAAACTATAACTTAAACGGCAAAGTAATTGGCTCCATTGGAATCCATTTGGACATCACGGAGATGAAAACTTTGGAAGTTCAAAAAGAAGTTTTGCTCAAAAAATTAAAAACAAGGAATGCGGAATTGCAAGAGTATGCACACATTGTATCTCACGACCTCAAATCGCCCCTTCGAAGCATTAACGCCTTGGTCAATTGGCTGAAGGAAGACAACAAAGGAGTCTTTGACACCTCAAGTCTTCAAAATTTTTCGTTGATCGAAAATACGTTGGAAAAAATGGAAAACTTGATCTCGGGGATTTTAAATTATTCCTCCATTGTTGAAAATACGGAAAAGCATCAACAAGTGGATTTGAACATTCTTTTGGAAGAATTGAAAGCAATTACCTACTTTCCAGCCCACATCTCTCTAAAAGTCACGAACAAACTTCCAAAAATTTCAGGAGATCCCATCCGGTTGCAACAATTGTTTCAGAATCTTTTAAACAATGCCATTCAGCATATTGACAAAGAAAAAGGCCTTGTAGAAGTGGATGTTGTTGAACATCTTTCCTACTATCAATTTTCTGTCAAAGACAATGGAATTGGGATTGAGAAAAAGTACCACAATAAGATTTTTAAAATTTTTCAATCGCTCAACACACACAATGAATCAACCGGAATTGGTTTGTCCATCGTAAAAAAAATCGTAGACTTGTACAAAGGTGAAATCTGGTTGGAAAGCGAAGTAGGAGTTGGAACTACCTTTTATTTTACCCTTATCAAGTAAGGTATTTGTGTGAAAGTCAAAAACAATCGTTAATTTTAAAGCTACCCCATGGAAAAAGCCAATTTATCGTATCTCAAAAAACTTGCCGCCGGCGATCTTGACTTTGAAGAAAAAATCATCGTCTTCATCAAATTGGAATTTCCCCAAGAGAAAAAACGCTATCAAAAGCATTTTGAATCGAAGGAATTTACAAAAGCTGCGGCAGACGTCCATAAGATCAAACACAAGATAAGTGTTTTAGATTTGAAAAAAAACCATAACTTAGCTACGCAACACGAACAAAATCTCAAAAATTCCAATACAGATCTCGCATCTGAATTTGATGCTGTATTGGAAGGAATGACAGCTTTTATAAATCAGCTTTAAGATTACCCTATGAAAAGCATTCTTATTGACGACGAAGTCATGGCCATAGAAATCCTTAAGAAACTTTGTAGCAAGGTCAAAGAATTGGAAGTTGTTGCTACATTTTCAAACGCCATAGATGCTATAAAGTACCTTAATAGCAACCAAGTAGATCTGATATTTTTAGACATTCACATGCCAGATTTTTCTGGATTTGATTTTGTAAAGACCCTTAAAAACCCTACAAATGTTGTTG
Organism: Flavobacteriaceae bacterium UBA7433; assembly: GCA_002477565.1. Taxonomy (GTDB): domain Bacteria; phylum Bacteroidota; class Bacteroidia; order Flavobacteriales; family Flavobacteriaceae; genus Flavicella. The sequence continues at coordinate 8,557 of DLQL01000038.1, read as the reverse complement.
TTACCACCTCTGAAAAAGACTTTGCATTGGAGGCTTTTGAACACGACTTTATCATTGATTTTTTGGTCAAACCCCTTTCAAAATCCCGCTTTATAAAGGCAATACAAAAAACAAAAATCCAAAGGGAGGTTCCCCAATTGAAGAATGACTTTTCTGAGGAAAACACTTTGTTGGATGTACTGTATGCAAATGTCAATCGAAGACTCATTAAAATTGACATTCCTAGCATCAACCTGGTGGAAGCCAACGGAGATTACATCAATGTCAAAACGTCTAAAAAAAATTACGTGATTCATTCGACCCTAAAAAAGATTGAGAACAAGCTCCCTTCCAACCTATTTGTCAAAGTCCATCGGTCCTATTTGATCAATATCAAAAAAATTATTGACATTCAAGACAATTCTGTTTTGATCGAAAAAGAAATCATTCCCGTGAGCCGCATTAACAAGCCCGAACTTTTGAGACGCCTCAATCTTTTGTAGGCAATCTTATACCTCCTCTATTCTCAGCTTTTGAAATTTTATTTATGATGGATAAAGTGATAAAAATCGCTTTGTCGTCACAAACAGAAGACTCATCGATATTTTTTAGGCAGAGAGTATTTTCTTCATTATTTTTGCATAAAATTTAACAAGCGTGCATAAAATTACCTCCCCCACCATAGACCCTGAGATAGCGGTATTACAAGACGCTCTCAAAAACCATGAGTTATACGCTTACATCCGTACCCAAAAAGACATCAAAACCTTTATGGAGCACCATGTATTTGCGGTTTTGGATTTTATGTCCATTTTAAAGTCACTCCAAATCTATTTGACAGGAATGACCCTTCCTTGGACCCCTCCTAAAAATGCCAAATTGTCTCGCTTTCTCAACGAGATTGTCGCAGTTGAAGAAAGCGATTTAGATCTTACTGGCACTCCCAAAAGTCATTTTGAAATGTATGTAGATGCCATGGAGGAAGCAGGTGCCAATACCGAAACAATCAACAGTTTTGTAAAGGCGTTGGAAGAAGGAGATTCCCCTTCAAAAGCATTGAAGACATTGAAACTCAACAAAGGGATCTCGAACTTTTTAAGTTATACATTCCAAACGATTGATTCGAAGCAAATGCACTTAATTGCTGCGCTTTTTACTTTTGGAAGAGAACTTTTGTTGCCAGAAGTATTTTTAAAATTGATTAAGAACTCCAAAGAAGACCTTTCCAAATACGCCAAGTTTGTCTATTATTTAGAACGCCATATTGAAATTGATGGAGACGAACACGGCCCCTTATCCATAGAGATTTTGGTTGATTTGTGTGAGGGCAATCTCGATAAATGGACAGAAGCCATGGACGTGAGTAAAAAGGCATTGAAAACGAGGATTGCCCTTTGGGATCAAATCGTTCTTTCCATTAAAAACAGCTAAGAGCAGTTCCTTTTATTTATTGGCCAATACCAAACTGCGAGTTAAATTCCTTAGGACTGTATTTAACCCACACCTCAATAAAGTCACTTGACTCCTGTCCTCCTCCCCATTCCCCTTCTCTTTTTAGTCGAAAAGACTTAGCACAATCTGCTATTTTAATGACAATTGTCATATGATTTAAGTTCTTTAATTGGGTTCTTTATATTCTGCAACTCTAAATTCAAAGAATGCCCATAACAAGCTATTTGGCACACCCGGTAGAAGGCCAACAACAAAAACTCTTAGAGGAGTTGTTGTCCATCTCTCATTGCGAGGCACTCCCTGCGGTGAATACAGAATTGTTGATTTTGATAACCGACACAAGAAACGCGGGTGAAGAAGCCTCCTTGAAAATCCAATTGGAGTCTTTGGAAAATCTCAAACACTTGGCAATGGTAGCAGGCTTCCAAACACCGATAAACTCGTAAACAATGGGAAACTTAAACGCTAGCAGAAGAAATTTTGTAAAGAAAATGGCGGCACTCTCAGCGATGACCACTGCGACAGCTTTATTTCCAGGAATATTATTTGCCGAAACACAAAGAAACAACGCGTCCACAACGGGGACTCTAGATTGGAAAAAGGCACCGTGTCGTTTTTGTGGAGTCGGGTGCGGCGTTTTGATTGGAATCGAAAACGGCAAAGCAGTTGCTGTCAAAGGCGATCCAAACTCTCCAGTAAACAAAGGGCTCTGTTGCGTCAAAGGATATCACTCCATCATCGCACTGTATGGAAAAGACCGGCTGACACACCCTTTGGTAAAGAAAAATGGGTCTTACGTACAAACCACGATGCAAGAAGCCTTGGATTTGATCGCTTCCAAAATGCAAAAAACAATCACAGATTACGGCAAAGACGCAGTTTCCATTTACGGATCAGGCCAGTGGACCATTCCAGATGGTTATGTGGCCTCCAAACTCTTTAAGGGTTGTATCGGCACCAACAATGTAGAAGCCAATGCCCGTTTGTGTATGGCAAGTGCCGTCACCGGATTTTTAACTTCTTTTGGACTGGACGAACCCATGGGATGTTACGAAGACATAGACCATGCAGACATCTTTGTTCTCTGGGGCAACAACATGGCAGAAATGCATCCAGTCTTGTTCTCAAGACTCTTGGATCAACGCCTTAAAAGAGGCGCTAAAATCATCGACCTCACTACCAGAACTACAAGAACAAGTAAAGCAGCAGACAATTCCATCTTGTTTCGTCCTCAAACAGATCTGGCACTCGCAAATGCCATTTGCTACGAACTCGTAAAGAAGGGATGGGTACACAGATCATTTGTAGAAAAACATTGCTCTTTTCGCAAAGGATTGACAGACATGGGATATGGGTTGGAAGACAATTACCAATTCAAAGACCGGCCTAAAAAAATAAATTATAAAGATTACCAACAGTTTTTAGAAGGCTATGCACCTGAAAAAGTGACGCAATTGACGGGTGTTTCTGAAAAAGATATTCGCTACTTAGCCACCTGTTACGGCGACCCCAACAAAAAGGTCATGTCTTTTTGGTGCATGGGAATGAACCAACACACACGAGGGACTTGGATCAATAATTTGGTGTACAACATCCATTTGCTCACCGGTAAAATTTCCACACCTGGCAACAGCCCTTTTTCTTTGACTGGGCAACCAAGCGCTTGTGGTACCGTAAGAGAAGTAGGAACTTTGACACACAAATTGCCACACGGGGTGGTCATGAACAAGACACACCGTGAACACGCAGCAAAAATATGGGGAGTCCCAGTAGAAAACATTCCCTCCAAACCGACTTACCACACTGTAGAAATGTTTCGCGCTCTAGATCGAGGAGACATCCGATTTATGTGGATTCAAGTCACCAACCCCATGGTCACAATGCCCAAACTCAAACGCTATCGAGACGCCGCTAAAAAAGAACAACGTTTTATCGTCGTCTCTGATGTTTATCCAACTCCCACAACAGATATTGCCGACGTAATATTGCCTTCTGCCATGTGGATCGAACGTGAGGGTCTCTATGGAAATTCGGAACGGCGCACCCAATATTTTGAACAGATGATTCCTGCACCTGGAGAAGCGATGAGTGACACCTGGCAAATGATAGAAGTAGCGAAACGCATGGGTTTTGAAAAACAATTTTCCTATCAAAAAGAAACCCATATCGAAGAAATTTACAAGGAATATACCAGGCACCATGAGGGGAAAAAACACGCCATGCCTCCCTTGTCGATTTTAAAATCCCAAGCTGGAGCGCAATGGCCTTTTGTAAATGGCAAGTCCACGCAATGGCGTTTCAACGCCCAATATGATTCCGCTTGTAGCAATGGAGAAGCTTTTCATTTTTATGGGAAACCCGATGGAAAAGCTGTGATTTGGCAACGGCCTTATGAACCCGCTCCTGAAGTTCCAGACAAAGAATTTGATTTTTGGCTTTGTACAGGCCGTGTGCTTGAGCATTGGCATACGGGATCGATGACACGAAGGATTCCCGTTTTACACAAAGCCATGCCAAAAGCCTATGTGGAAGTACACCCAAAAGATGCAAAACGCCTACAGATTCAAACAGGAGATTTGGTACTACTCACTTCAAGAAGGGGGACCATTCAACTGCCAGCCTCTGTAAACGAAAGAGGAATTCCTGAAATGGGTCAAGTTTTTGTGCCTTTTTTTGACGAAGACATGCTGATTAACGAGTTGACTTTGGATGCTTTTTGCCCCATTTCAAAACAACCCGACTATAAAAAATGCGCTGTAAAAGTTCAAAAAGCATAAACGATGAAAAGAAAGGGAATTGTCTTTTTATTTGTTCTTTTGACGGCGAGCTTTATTACAATCTGTGATTTTAGTTATCGCTCTGGTCAAAAGGGAGCCTACATGCCTTTGGAAAGAGAATTGACCTCACAAGATTTTTATATTGAAGAAGGCTTCAATCAAGAACCCCATAGCGCACAAAGACATTCTACGATACTTTGGGACACCCTATTTCAAAGAAACACAAAAGAGTACAGACAAAACAGGTCCTTTTACGGATCTCCTCCTAGTATTACACACCCGATTTCCAAAGAGATGTCGATGGGGGGAAAGGATTGCTTACAATGCCATAAATATGGAGGCTTTGTAGAGAAATGGAAGGCCTATACCCCCATAAGTCCTCATCCCGAAATGGTGAATTGCCGTCAATGTCATGTCCCTCAAAAGAGCCAAAAGCTTTTCAAAAAAACTCATTTTGTTCGAGGATCAGCGCCTGAGTCAAAACGCGCTTTGCTTGGAAGCCCTCCAAGCATTCCCCATTCCCTTCAAATGCGTACCAATTGTTTGTCTTGCCATGCGGGTCCAAGTGCCCCTAAAGAAATCAGCGTCACACATCCCGAACGCATGCATTGCCGACAATGCCATACAGTCAATAGAAATCAAGGATCAGCAGGTAATTTTTTTAAAAGGAATAACCCATGAAGCAGCAGCCCAGACACGCAATTCTTATCCTTCTTGTAGCGCTCTTGATTTGTTGTGAAAAAACCGAGGACAATGCAGCCTATTCTAAAATTTCCAAACAAGTTTGGGAAAAAAGAAACAGCCCTCAGCAATCCCTGATATCTATTGATTCTTTAGCGATTCAATTTTCTTTAATTCAAGTAGGAGAGGGTCATAAATCGTTTCTGATTCCCGACCGGAAAAGCCAATTAAACTCTTACGCCTGTAGTGAATGCCATCGCCACCCTTTGCCAGCATTTGAAGAAACAATTCATAAAAAAGCACATTGGAACATTGTTTTACAACACGCCAAAAAAAGTACGATGGATTGCCGCACTTGCCACGACTCCAAATCTATGAATCATCTGAAAAGTTTGACGGGAGTAGGCATCGATTTTGACAGGAGCTATCAGCTCTGTCGCCAATGTCACTTTCCACAATTCAAAGATTGGATAGGAGGCGCTCATGGAAAGCAATTGGAAGGTTGGAAGCCGCCAAGACGTTCCATGACCTGCACCAATTGCCACAGCCCCCACAAGCCCAGTATTGAAAAAAGATGGCCGGCGCGTTTCAACACACAAAAGGAAGTAGAAAGAAAGGGAAAATAATAGGAATTAGCTTTAAAAAAACAAGGGATGGATTCAGAAAATAAAAAATGGTTTTCAATACCTCTTTCCAAAATAAAAGAGCAGGTCAAAGCGTCTTGCAACTGCGGGAAAACTTCGGGAGGTTGTAGCAGTCATCAGGAAGCCGAAAAAGACAAAAGAAAAGATGGTTTTGAACAAATTTTCAATGCTTCTATGGACCGACGAAATGCTTTTAAACAATTGAGCACCAGTTTGCTCCTTGGAGTAGGAGCCTTGTCTAGCTCTTGCAGCCTTACTGCTGACAACGAGACAAAAGAAAAAGCGCAGTTGAATTGGGAAGAGCAGTTCAAGGGAAATTACAAGCTCATGACCCCTGCTGAGAAAAAGGAAACCGTAGAGAGGTTAGTGCGTTTGCACCAATTAGAAACAGCAAGCAATGTCCAGCTCTCTTCTGAGGACGCACAAGCCGACGTCTTGTTTGGATACGCGTTTAATATTTCCAAATGCCAGGGGTATATGGATTGTGTAAATGCTTGTGTGAAGGAAAACAACCAAGACCGAAATTCGCAAATGCAATACATCCGCATCCATGAAATGAAAGAGGGAGCGGGTTTCAATTTCAATGAATCCGATGACAATTATTACCACGAAGTACCCGCTGAAGGACATTTTTATATGGGCACTCAGTGTTTCCATTGCGAAAACCCTCCCTGCGTAGATGTCTGTCCTGTTCAGGCTACTTGGAAAGAGCCCGATGGGATTGTTGTGATTGATTACGATTGGTGTGTGGGCTGCCGTTATTGCATGGCTGCTTGCCCTTATGACGGACGGAGATTCAATTGGAGTACGCCCAAGGTTTCTGCATCTGAAGTCAATAAAAAACAACATTATTTGGGGAATCGCATGCGCAAAAAAGGCGTCATGGAAAAGTGCACCTTTTGCATACAGCGCTCGCGCAAAGGAATGAACCCTGCTTGTGTAGAGGCCTGTCCAACAGGAGCGCGGATTTTTGGAAATTTGTTAGACCCCAACAGTGCCTTGCGGTGGGTATTGGAGCATAAAAAAGTATTTCGATTGAAAGAAGATTTGGGAACCGCTCCTAAGTTCTGGTATTTTATGGATTGATAGTTTTTCAATAAATAAATTTAGTGCAAATGAGAAGATTGCGTGTTTTTAAGAAATTGGTTTTAGACAGCTTTGATATCCTTACAAAAGGAGCTCAAAAATACCACTTGTGGATGGCTTTTCTAACGGCCACAATGTTGACCGGAATGTATTGTTATTCGATACAATTGGAGCAAGGGCTCAGCGTTACGGGGATGACAGATCGTGTGAGTTGGGGCTTGTACATTTCTAATTTTACTTTTTTGGTAGGTGTTGCAGCTGCGGCAGTCATGTTGATTCTGCCTACTTATGTCTTAAAGGATCTTGACTTCAAACAGCCGGTGTTGATTGGAGAAGGATTGGCAGTAGCTGCCTTGCTCATGTGCTTGGCTTTTGTGATCGCAGATATGGGCGGCCCCTCCGTATTGTGGCATATGATTCCAGGTGTCGGAGTTTTTAATTTTCCAAGTTCCCTTTTGACTTGGGATGTCTTGGTGCTAAACGGGTATTTATTTCTCAATGTGAGCATTCCTTTTTACATCTTGTTCCGGCATTACCAAGGAAAGGAAGCCCTTTCAAAAGTATATGTTCCGGGAGTTTTACTTTCTGTTTTTTGGGCTATTGGGATTCACCTAGTCACCGCTTTTTTGTACCAAGGACTGCAGGCCCGGCCTTTTTGGAACAACGCTTTGTTGGGCCCTCGCTTTTTGGCTTCTGCTTTTGCGGCGGGTCCCGCGTTAATCATTTTGATCTTGGCAGTCATCCGGTCTCAAACTTCTTTTAAAATTGCTGACAAAACCCTTCATAAAATAGCCTTGTTGGTCGCCGTTGCTGCGCAAATCAACCTGATCATGTTGGCTTCCGAATTGTTTAAGGAATTTTATGCGCCTACACATCACAGTGAAAGTGCGACTTATTTGTTTTTTGGATTGCATGGAAAAAACGCTTTGTTGCCATGGATTTGGACGGCAATCCCCTTGAATGTGTTGGCAACTCTTGTACTGACGTTTCACAAATTGAGAATCAAGTTGCCCATTTTGTACGGTGCCTGTTTTGTTTTGTTTGTTGCTATTTGGATTGAAAAAGGATTTGGTCTGATTGTCCCTGGTTTTATCCCAGGCCCCTATGGAAAAATTGCAGAATACCTTCCGACAGGTATTGAAGTGGGGGTCACATTGGGTATTTGGGCTATGGGGGCCTTTGTCTTCACCATGCTTGCCAGGACAGCAATTGCCATTGAGACTGGGGAAATATCATACAAAAGATAAAGGAAACGGGTTGTTTTTTAGTAGAAATGGATTTTAAATGTAGAACTTCCGCTATCTTTGAAGCAATAAAAACTGCACATATGATTACTACAAATGAATATTTTGACGCACAGGTAAAATCTTTGGGATACAGCACAGCATCTGGAAATTCTACCATAGGTGTGATGGAAGCAGGGGACTATGAGTTTGGAACTTCGAGCCACGAAATAATGACGGTCATTGAAGGAGAACTGATTGCATTGCTGCCAGGAGAGACCGAATGGAAATCTTACAAAGCGGCTGCTTCTTTTGAAGTGGCAGCAAACACGTCTTTTAAGGTAAAGGCTGTGGGACAGACATCCTATTTGTGCACCTATCAATAGCCGATAGTTTTACTAGTTTTTAAAGTGTCTTTGTCGAAAATAGTGAAGAGATGCGCTACAAAAAAACACTTCCTCTGAGAAGAGAAGAAGTGCTTTTCATGAATAGTATGAAAAAAACCGTTTGGTTTACAAAGAGGCTTTTAAAAATTCTCTGTTCATACGCGCGATGTTTTCTAGTGAAATTCCCTTAGGGCATTCCACTTCACAAGCACCGGTATTGGTGCAGTTTCCAAAACCTTCGTCGTCCATTTGTTTGACCATATTCAAAACGCGTGTTGTCGCTTCCACTTGTCCTTGAGGAAGCAAAGCGTATTGAGAAACTTTTGCGC
>DLQL01000020.1 GCA_002477565.1 Flavobacteriaceae bacterium UBA7433 | reverse complement strand
TTGTTGTCGAAAATTTGTAGGTGGTCTGGTTGTTTGAGGTGTCCAATGGGAGGGCGATAGAATCTAAGACTGCCAGTGGGTAGATGGTGTCTTTGCCTTCTGCCCAAACGATGAGGGGAACTTCCTTGAGGGTTTCAGGGTCTTCTTTGTCGTAAAAGCGAATCAGCAATTTTGGGCTGGTGTTTTCCGCGCAAAAGTCATCGTTTTCACAGGCGCTTAGTGCGAAGCAAAAAAATCCCAATGCGAGAAAGTAGTTTTTCATAGTTGGTGACTGTAAGTGCGATTTAATTGTCAAAGATACTAAAGAAATAAGAAGTTTTGGAGACTATTTTTTGTGCTTTCCGAAGGGTTTTTTATGCGGTTATCAGATGATTTTTTTGATGACTCTCAGTTTGTGTGTGTGTCTTTTGCTGTCCACGTTGTAAATGCCGCTGTGGTCCAAGCGGTCGATGCGTACTTTTCCGTGTGCATGGATGATGTAATTGTCTTTCATGATGATGCCCACATGGGTGATGATACCTTCTTGGTTGTCAAAAAAGGCCAAGTCTCCAGGCTCACTTTCTTCAATAAAACTCAAGGTTTCTCCCTGGGTAGCCTGTTGAGAAGCATCCCTAAGGAGTGCGTATCCGTTGAGTTTGTAAACCATTTGTGTAAATCCTGAACAATCGATTCCGAAAGGGGTTTTTCCTCCCCACAAATAGGGGGTGTTTAAAAACAAAAAGGCAGTGTTGAGGAGCTGTGTTTTCGGATGCTGACCTTCCACATGCGCTCCCTCGTATTGGTAGTGCGAGGCTCCGATGGAAAGGGCAGCATCTTTGAAATTCGGCAAGGTGGCACCCAAGGTGATGAGCGACAAGACGCCAGCACTGTCGGTGATGTAGTCGACCAGATTTCCTGCGAGCACGGGTTGTTGTTTGTCCAAATCTGAGTAGTCTTCTTTGGTGATGGCCAGGTATTGTTTGTTGTCAATCCACCCTTCGTACTTGTCAAAAGCGAGGCGTATCTTGCTCCATTCTTTGCGAGTCTCAAGTACTTTGAAATGTTCTCCAAAGACGATTTGAGAAACGAGCTCTGCTTTGTTTGAGGGTTCACTTCTCAGAGGAACAATGCTCAAATTACAAATTCCGTAATCCATCAGTTCCTAGTGTTTTCAATAATTAATGCGCTTGCACCTCCACCGCCATTGCAGATTGCGGCAGCGCCTATTTTCGCGTTGTTTTGTTTTAAGACGGCGAGCAGTGTGACTAAGATTCTCGCTCCCGAACATCCTAAGGGATGCCCCATGGCCACAGCGCCTCCATTGACATTGGTTTTGTCAGGGTCGATTCCGAGCAATTCACAATTGGCAATGCCTACCACCGAAAAGGCTTCATTGATTTCGAAAAAATCGATTTCTGAAAGCGTCAAACTTGTTTTTTTGAGCGCTTTGGGGAGTGCTTTTGCAGGGCTGCTCGTAAACCAAGTGGGGTCTTGGGCCGCTTCTGCATAGGCGGTTATTTTTGCCAAAGGGGCAATTCCCAATGCTTTTGCTTTGTCTGAGGACATCAAAACCAAGGCCGCAGCACCGTCACTGATGGGGGAGGCATTGGCAGCGGTAACGCTTCCTTTTTTTGAAAAAGCAGGGGGCAAGCTCTCAATTTTTTCGAGGTTTGTGTCTTTGTGTGTTTCGTCTTGTGTGATCCAGATAGGATTTTCGGCGTCCTTTGAAATGTTGACAGGAATGCGTTCGTCGTCAAATTTACCTTGTTCATTGGCATTCTGAAATCGCTGGTGAGAGCGGATGGCAAATGCGTCTTGTGCCGCTCGGGTAATCTCGTATTTTTCGGCACACAAATCAGCGCAGGCGCCCATGAGTTTTTGGTCGTAGGGGTTTGTCAATCCGTCTTTTAACAAGCCGTCAATGGCAGTGATGTTGCCGAGCTTTTTAGCCTTTCTGCTCGCGAGGTAATGCGGGGCAGCGGACATGTTTTCCATGCCTCCTGCCACAAGAATCTCTGCCGCTCCGCACTGAATGGCTTGGGCAGCTTGCAAGACTGTTTTCATTCCAGATGCACATACTTTGTTTACGGTGGTACAGGGGACGTTTTCTGAGATTCCTGCAAACAAGGCTGCTTGTTTGGCGGGTGCTTGTCCCAAATTGGCTTGCAGCACATTTCCCATCAAAACTTCTTCTACCAGTTCAGGGTCGAGTTGAATTTTTTCCAGTGCCCCTCGGATGGCGATGCCCCCCAATTCAGTAGCGGGAATGTCTGAAAGACTTCCTAAAAAACGGCCAATGGGCGTTCTGGCTGCTGAAACAATGACAACTTCTTTGTTCATGAAGGGTTTTTGAGCTGGGTTTTTGTGTTGAATGCCTTGCCTTTTGACGGTGGCGATTCGAAAAAACACCGATCAGGTTCCTTGCGAAAGTACTTAAATATTTTGATATTTTTAGTGCTTTGATTTCAAGAGTTCCATCTGCCTTAGGATTTTTAAAATGGCGCCTTGATTTGTAAATTTGAATTAATTCCTCCAATCAAATCAAACTCCCTAAGAAATTGTTTATTTTTGGATACCAATTTTCGAGAAATGAAAAAAATTATTGAAAAACTCTACCAACACAATTCGTTGGCCTATAAAATTGTTCTTTTTGTTGCGACGACTTTTTTACTGGTTTACTTTTTTCCAAAAGGAGGAACTTTTAAGTACGAGTTTCAAAAAGGAAAGCCTTGGCAATACGAAGATTTGTTGGCCCCATTTGACTTTGCAATTCAAAAAAGTGCAGCGGTTATTGCGGCGGAAGAAAAGAGTTTGGAAAAAAATTCACTGCGTTATTTCTCCTACGACACACAAGTAGTTGCAAACGTCAAAGAGGACATGTCAGAACGCTTGAAAGCCGTGGCAACGGATTCGCTGTACTACCGCGCTTTGTTTGACCAAGCTTCTGCCATCGTCACGGAAATTTACAAAGTAGGTTTTGTAGGGGCGGGGAGTGCAACTAGAGTGGAGGACCCTCGCAAAGAGGTGGTCCTGCGCAAAGGGACTCAGATAGAGATGTTGCCATTTGAACGCTTTGTTTTTTCGAAGGACCTATTTCATTTGATTCAAAGTAAAATTCCCTTAGAAACAAGTGATTTGTTTCAGTCAGCATTGATCAATTTATTGACAGAGGTCATTCGGCCCAATGTTTCGTTTGATGCCAATTTTACAGAAAAAGCATTGCAAGATGCCATCCGCTCCATTTCGTACACGACCGGAAAAGTTTCCAAAAATCAGTCGATCATTTCTAGAGGGCTGATTGTAGAGGGTGAAAACTACGAAGTGTTGAACTCTCTGAGAGCGGAATACAGTTCTCAAACGAGAAGTCAGAACAGTATGTATTGGATTGTCTTTGGACACACCCTTTTGGTGGCGCTGGCTTTGTTGATGTTGATGTTGTTTTTAAGGAAGGAACGTCCGGAGATTTTTGAAGACAATTCCAAGGTTGCCTTTATCTTTTTCAACATTCTCTTACTGTTTTTTCTCGTGGCAATGACTGTCAAATACCAAGTAGACTATTTGTACGTGGTTCCGATGAGTGTTTTGCCCATCGTTTTGAAAGCTTTTTTCGACGCGCGGTTGGGCTTGTTTACCCATGTGCTTACGGTGTTGCTTTTGGGTTTTGTGGTGCCCAATAGTTTTGAGTTTGTCTTTTTGCAAATCATCGCTGGGATTGTTACGATTCTGACAGTTTCTGAATTGTACAAACGTGAAAATCTCTTTATTTCTGTGGGGCAGATTACGTTGATTTACATGTTGACGTATTTTGCTTTTTCTGTTTTGCAGGAAGGCAACGCCGCACAGTTGAAATGGAATTACTTTGGGCATTTTGCACTGAACGGTGTCTTGTCTTTCTTGTCGTTGTTTTTGATTTGGGTATACGAAAAGGTATTTGGATTGGTTTCGGACGTAACCTTGTTGGAGTTGTCCAATACGAATTCGAAGTTGCTGCGCGATTTGAATGAAAAGGCACCGGGTACTTTTCAGCATTCCATGCAGGTAGCCAATTTGGCCGAAGCGGCAGCCAATGAGATAGGCGCCAATTCGATGTTGGTTCGAACAGGCGCCTTGTACCACGATATTGGGAAAATGATGAACCCCGTTTATTTTACCGAAAACCAGTCTACCGGGGTAAATCCCCACAACGATTTGCCGCCCAAAGAAAGTGCACAAATCATAATTCACCACGTTCAAAAAGGAATTGAATTGGCAAAAGAATACGGCTTGCCAGATCGGATCATCGATTTTATCCGAACGCACCACGGGAGTAGTCTGGTCTATTATTTTTACCAAAAGGAAAAGGAGGGCAGTTTGGAGGTGATTGAAAAGGCGGATTTTCAATACCCAGGACCGATTCCTTTTTCTAAGGAAACAGCGATTTTGATGTTGAGTGATGCGGCAGAGGCGGCCTCTAAAAGTCTAAAAGACCCCACCGCTCAAACGATTGATCAATTGATTGACGGCATTGCATCCAAACAGATGGAGGCAGGACAGTACCGGAATGCAGACATTACCTTAAAGGAGATTGAACGCATCAAAAAGGTATTGAAAAAGAAATTGAAAAACATTTATCATTTGCGGGTTGAATACCCTGAGTAATGGTTTTTTAAGCAGTATTTTCGACTTTTTTTTGCTTTTTACCGCTGTGTGTATCCTGTAGTATTCTTGTATTCAGTCTTTTGACAAAGTCTTTTCGCAGGCCCTTTTTTTTGGTGGTTTTAAAACACCGGCAGGGGATTTTAAGCAAAGTGAAATTGTTGAAAAAAAGTAGTAAAAATGTTGTGAAATCGTAAATGCCTACTTACATTTGCACTCTCAAAATTTAAGTTCTTTTACAGATTAAAATACAGATTGAAAATCTAGGAGAGGTGCCGGAGTGGCCGAACGGGGCTCCCTGCTAAGGAGTTGTACCTTTACGGGTACCGGGGGTTCGAATCCCTTCCTCTCCGCAATTTTATCTATTCTTTTACTCGGGGTGTAGCGTAGCCCGGTCATCGCGCCTCGTTTGGGACGAGGAGGTCGCAGGTTCGAATCCTGCCACCCCGACTTAAAAGCTAAAATCTTATGATTTTAGCTTTTCTTATTTTATAAAAATGTGCACGGTTTATATTCTTTTTTCTGAACAATTACAAAAGTATTATGTCGG
>DLQL01000028.1 GCA_002477565.1 Flavobacteriaceae bacterium UBA7433 | reverse complement strand
TTTAATTTATATTAACTAAAAAAGAATGCATTTATTGTAACAAAACCAATTTTTCGTATTTTTCGGCAGCAACGCCTGTACCTGAATCTGTCACTTCGAGTTTGTACACATAGACTCCCTTTCCCACTTTTTGTCCATAGTCATCTTTTCCATCCCAGCTGATGGATCTCGAAAGACCTCCACTGGTTTGAACCGTCTGGCTGATTGACTTTACCAATTTTCCGTTGACTGTAAAAATAAAAACATTTACATCTAGGGAAGTGTTGGGCTTGTTGTGGTTGAACCAAAACTCTGTATAATTGATAAATGGATTTGGATAATTCAAAACATTTTCAAGCAAAAAAGAATTCTCATCGATTACCGTAAACTCTAGCGTTTCTTCAGATGAATTGTTGTGCGTATCCCATGCTTTAACTTTTAGGACATGGGCTCCGGGTGTCAATTCTCGTAATTTATAGTTCAAACGCCCTTTTGTGAAGTCTCCCAAATCGGATTCGTAATACTCGTTTAGTTGAATGGGATTGCTGTCGTCTGCATCTAAAATGGCAACAATACTGTGACCAATAGCGCCCAAAGAGGTATTGATTCCATTGTTGTCAGACAATTGAACGATTAAATTTGGTGAGACATTGGTATTTCCACCATTGACAAAGGAATCGTCATTCAAAAACAGTGATATTTCTGGACCCAGCGTATCACTTTCAGCATTTTCGTCAATCCCTCCGATGATGGTCTCTAAATCGAATCCTCCCTTGCTATTTAATTGGTCTTCAGCATACAAACTTATTTTGGATGTCCCGTAAGACAGTTTGATGTCTTTTGGAACTACGAATTCCAAACTAAACACGCCATTGTTTACCGCGGATTTTCCGTTGAATATTTTACTCTCCTGAACATCAAAATTCATGGTAACGCCAAAGTCATCATTGTCCAAAGTTGTTTTTACAATTTCTTTGTCAAAAATTGAGGCTGTCAAGGTTCCTTCAAAATCACTGAGTACCTCCCCAGCAAGCGATGAAACAACTCCTTCCAATTTTATTTTTGAAAGGGCTTTTAGGGTGTCTCTATAAACCGAAACATCTTTGTCATTGATTTTGGTGAGTTGAATATTTGGCAAAGGCCTACCTAATTTCATGGCTGGATCTCCAAAAGAATAGATAAAATAATGTTGCCCTCCAATAGAGGGTTTTGAGTTTTTAGTTGCCATCAATGCTTCAGCAATGGTATAATCATCGGAGTTGTAGTCCAAAAGATTTGAAATCAGGTCTCTATTAAAAGAGCGTCCGTAATTGATAAAGATCTCTCTTGTTGTTGAAATCAAACTGGCAGCACCTCCATTAGCATCTAAAAGCATCTCCTCACCTGCAGTTATCCTTGAGGGATTGTCAAATCGAGTAAAATCACAGGTAACTGTTATAAACAACGGTAATTTGTTGAAATTACTCCACTCTCTAATTTCTGAAACTTCCAAAAAGCGTTCGTGTCCCAATCCTAGTTCCCCTCCATGCCCGAAATAGTCAATCAACAAACTTCCTTTTTCAACGATGTCCGACAGGGCAATATTGAGTTCCGGATAGCGATCTCCTCCCGAACTCGATTGTTGTACAAAAGAATCTGCGTACAGTTTTTTGATATTGTATTGTGGCTTGTTTACTTTGATCAAATCTGCAATGTATTCCATATCTCCTTGCAAAACAGATTCGGAACGAGTTTTCAAATCATCCGCCATCAAAGTCAATTGGTTTCTCCATGCCCCCAAAGAAGCAGTGCTGTGATAATTTAAAATCTTATCAATTCCATTGGTGAGTTCTTGTAAGTTAGAAGCCAATATTCTTCCCGTAGCGACATCTTGTCGGTCCGTGCTGTTGAGATTTCCTTCATTGGCATCCATCATTCCGTAAAAATCATCCGTTGCATAGGAATACACCAAACTGAAACTTTCGGGAGCTTGATAGTTTGGCACGATATTGTTGTTGTTCGGAGTTCTGCCGGTGTCCTTGTAATCATAAGTAGCATCTCCTAACAAGCAGAGGTACTTTATTTTGGCTTCTGGTGTACTCGCATTGTCGTACAGAAATTTTACAAAATCACGAATCGCAGTAATGTCTTTAGACCCAGAACCAAATTCATTGTACACCTGCTCCAAATCAACAACCTGGGTACTCAATCCAGAATTGGCATTGTGGTGAGCTGCCAATCTTTGTGCTTGGGAGATAAATTCTTTTTTGGTAATCAAAAGGTACTGAATGTCTTTCAATCCATGTAGGTTTTGATTCTCGACGATGGAATTGTCCAAAAGTGTAGGCTCGTAATAATCAGAACTGCTTGCAAGGACGTATTCGTTCAGCACGCCAGAATTGGCTTTGAAACGAAAACCATCGTTCGATTCGCTTTGGTTTGTAATCTTTTTGGGGTTGAGAAAATCTGTCACGTCCCAGACACGATCAATATTTTCAACATTGGCAATCTCATATTCCAAGACCTTACCACTTGTTTTAGACAGATAGTTTCGAAAAGAAAACTGATCACCGTTTGCAATCAAAAGTTTGTCTCCAATAACCTCAATATAGTCCAAATGCGCATCAGCTGAGGGATTTCCGTTGTTGTTGTAAGAAATTGCCAAGTCTATATCCCCATCTATTAAGTTCGTTGAAAATTCTTTGGTTGTTGCAGAGGCCCTTACATAAGAGTTGCCGTTAATCGCAGCAAAGTTGATGTCAAAAGAAGAAAGCCCGTCTATTTGAACGTTCATCAAAGAAGTGGATGAAGATTCTGAAACAGCTCTTATGCGGAACAAGACTTCACTGCTTGTGTCTAAGTTTTGAAAATCTATGGAATAGTTTCTCGTATTTTTAATTTGAAAAGAATCTCCGAACCACTCTTGGCCGGAGCCAAATAAATTGGTCAAATCTTTTTCGTAAAAAACAAAATCTTTGAAAGAAGAAATCTGATCCGTCGCATCCGTTTCTAAAACGGAAGCAGAAGAGATGCGTTTTCCGATTCCGTTGTCAACCGAAATAAAATAGAAAGCGTGGTCTGAATACCTATTCTTACGATGAGTAATGTTGGATTCCGAACTCGTTTCCCAATCGTCCGGACCTACAGCATAAAACAAAACAAAGTCGTTGGAATTGAAAACACCGTCCTGTTCTCCTGATACGTAAACACTATTTTCTTGCAAGTTTTCATGTCGAAACGAACTATTCAATTGAGGAAGCATGGCACCACCATTTCCATAAATTCGTATATTTCTGGGGTCTAATGAGGAAACATCAATTCCCAATTGTTGTAAAAAGCTTGAATTCAATTTAAAAATCCCCGTACGGTCCACCGCAAATTTATACCAAGTTCCGTTGGCCAAAACAGAATCTTCTACCAAGGTTGCGGACCTGCGACTCCGTCTACTACCCAATTCGTATTCCAATTCAAAAGAAACCAATCGCATTACCTTGTTAGCAGACCTGACCAGCGGCGTCAAGGACAGCAATGCATAGTAGTGCTCCCCTCCTTTGGAGATGACGAAGTTAGGTGACAATTCGACAGGGATTTCTAGTCCCGCCAAAGAAGTGTACTTTCCGATATCTATGGATTCATACCTGAGGTTTTTCAAACGAAAATCTACCACGTTGCTTTTCTCAGCAACCTCCCATTGAACATCGAAGGCAGGAAGTCCTTTGGCATCTATATAATTGTTCTGTACCAATGGATACAGATTCGATTTGTCGTTGGGCAGCGCTAACTGGGCAGACAAATTCCAATTCAATTCAAAAGATTTTGTTTGCTTTGTCTGAGAAAAACCCTGGAGCGACAAACATGTGATGATAAATATCAGTAGCCTTTTTAATTTCATGTCTATTTTTTGTAAAAAAAAACCGAATTCAAGAATTCAGATAATCGTACGCAATATAACACTTAAAATAGGAATATGCCAATGGAACTTTGAACCAAGAAAAAATCATTACGAGAGGCTATTTCTCTCTAAAAAATTGTGAGAATCCATAAATATTGTAAATTGCAAAGCATATCAAATAATCAACCCTTTTTTAAGAATGAATGTTTTTTTAAAATTTAGAATTTTAACGGCAAGTTTAATTTTTACCTGTTTGACGGGATGCAGCTTGTTTGACTCGTCTCAGAACACTACAAATCGCTCCGTTCTTACAGGCTGGAATTACAACGATCCTGCCTATGGGAATTTTGCAATCGAAACCAATTACAAAAACCAAGAAACACCAGAGGGGATGGTTCTTATTGAAGGCGGTAGCTTTACGATGGGTGCTGTTGAAGAGGATATTATGGCCGACTGGAATACAACTCCCAAACGCATTCAACTGAATTCGTTTTACATGGATGAAACTGAAGTTACCAATTCTGAATATTTATTTTATTTGTTGTGGCTACAACGTGTATTTCCTCCAAAAAACAACAACAGCCTTATCTACAAAAGTGCCTTGCCCGACACCTTGGTTTGGAGAAATCAATTGGGAAACAACGAATCTTTAACAGACACCTACCTTCGTCATCCAGCCTATGCAAACTACCCTGTTGTAGGTGTAAATTGGTTGCAAGCTAATGACTATTGTGAATGGAGGACGGACCGGGTCAACGAGAAAATACTGATGGACCTCGGTGTCCTCAAAAGTTTATTTGGAGAAAAATCTATCAAAGTGGAAGGAAAAAATCATTTCAACACCGAAATGTATTACTTAAACCCAAAACTATTGTTTGACGGAGACACGGCCATCTACACCAAAAATCTTTACAAAGGAAGACATGTAAAACCCAATGATGGAATCTTGTATGCCAAATTCCGACTTCCCACAGAGGCAGAATGGGAATACGCCGCAAAAGCCTTGACACAAAACAGAGAATACAACAACATAAAAGGGCGTAAAAAATTCCCTTGGAGAGGGAAATACAGCCGCAACAACACATTCCAAAAGGCAGGAGATCAATTGGCCAACTTTAAAATTGGCAAAGGAGATTACAGTGGAATCGCAGGTTGGAGTAATGATGGTGCTGCCATTACAAACAAAGTAAAATCCTACCCACCAAACGCTTATGGACTCTATGACATGGCAGGAAATGTTTCCGAATGGGTGTTCGATGTTTACAGACCAATTATTGACAGTGAACTAAATGACTTCAATTATACCAGAGGGAATGTTTTCTTAAAGAAAAAGATTGATCGAGACGGAAAAATGATTATTGCAGACAACAACACCCTTGTAGACACGCTGCCAAATGGAAAATTGAAACGCAGATCTCAACCTGGAGAAATCGAATACGAACCCATCGAAGAAATAGACATCGTATCCCGATACAACTACAAAAAATCGGACAATTCAGATGTAGGTGATGGAGAATTGATTCACTCAAGAGAGTACTCTAAAATATCTTATGACTCAAAATCACCACCCAGAATGTACAACTCTCCATTAGAGGTTAAAAAAACGTACGATAACGAAACTAACTCCTACCAAATTGAAAATGACGACAAGAGAAGAACGACACTTATTGGAAACAAAACAAGGGTCCATAAAGGAGGATCTTGGAAAGATCGACAATTTTGGCTCGATCCAGCCCAAAGAAGATTTCTTCCCCAACACATGGCAATGGACTTTATAGGCTTCCGTTGTGCTTTGGATAAATTAGGAAACTTCTCAAACCAAACAAAAAAAAGGTTTAACAACTAACCTCCTAAAATAAACTAAGGAATTTGAAACCTCGCTAAATTTTAGTGAGGTTTTTAGTTCCGAACAACAGAAAGCTATGGAAATCTCCATCCTGTACTCTTTTTACAAACAGTGTTCTGGAATCAGTACTGACAGTCGTGAAATCAATCCAGGGAGTATGTATGTCGCATTGAAAGGAGCCCGTTTTAACGGAAATAATTTTGCGTTAGAAGCCTTGAAAAAAGGCGCTTCTTTCGCTGTGGTTGACGAACAACTTTCAACAGACGACCCTCGGGTAATACTGGTAGACAACGCTTTAAAAACTTTGCAACATCTTGCAACACATCACAGAAACACGCTCGGAATTCCCATCATCTCCCTGACGGGCAGTAATGGAAAAACAACCACTAAAGAACTGCTGCATGCCATTCTCTCCAAAAAGTTTAAAACCGCCGCAACTGTTGGTAATTTGAACAATGCCATTGGGGTTCCCCTCACCCTTCTTTCCTTTACTACATCCACAGAAATGGGCATTGTAGAAATGGGTGCCAATCATCAAAAAGAGATAGCGTTCTTATGCGAAATGACCCTACCCGATTATGGATACATTAGCAATTTCGGAAAAGCGCACCTCGAGGGATTTGGAGGCTTGTCTGGTGTCATAAAAGGAAAGTCAGAACTCTATGACTACCTTAGAAAAAACAAAAAAGAAGCTTTTGTCAATTCGAATGACCCTTTGCAACTAGAAAATTCAAAAGGGACAAAACGCTATTTCTTCGGAACGCATGCAACCCTGAAGGATGTAGCTCCCTTTGTAAGCGTAAATCATCAAGGAAACTCTATTCAAAGTCATTTGATCGGACATTACAACTTTCAAAACCTTCAAGCTGCCATTGCAATTGGAAATCACTTTGGAGTTCCCTCTCAAGACATCAAAGAAGCTATTGAGAAATACATCCCCACCAACAACAGGTCTCAAATTTTACAAAAGGGAAACGCAACAATTATTTTAGATGCTTACAATGCAAATCCTAGCAGTATGGAAGTTGCACTTGAAAACTTTCAAAAACTAGAAGCCACCTATAAAACAGTGGTTTTGGGAGACATGTTTGAATTGGGAACTGCAAGCAAGGCCGAACACGAACGCATCGCAGAAACCGCCATTGCTTTTGACTTTGACGAAATTCACCTCATCGGCGAACAATTTTCAAAAACAAAAACTTCAAAAGCAATCACCTACACGACTTTTGAAGTTTTTAAAAATGCCTTTCAGCCCAACAAAAAAGGTTCTTTTTTGATCAAAGGATCTAGAGGAATGGCCTTGGAACGTATGTTGGAATTATTTGATTAAATACGTTTTGTGGTATTCTATCAAATTGTTAATAGGACGTTGAATCACGCCAGTGATGCTCAAACCGTGCTTTTTAGCGACTTTTTCCAAAATGTTTGAGAAGTAATGAGCAATCGAACCTATAAAGTAAATGGGGGTGTTTTTGTCTTTCTTATACGGCAATACACGACTTCTAAAAAAAGCATCAAAACCGTCTTCCATCAAATCCAAAATATAAGGATCCTCTTTGAATTGAAACATAAAACTGGCAAAATTCGCCAAATAAGTATTCGGATTGGGTTGTCGGTATAAGTTGTACTTGATATGGTCGGGCTCCAAATTGAATTCTTTTTCGAATTGTGAAGCAATGTTTGCAGGCATTACTTTGTAAAAATAATTCCGCAACAAACGTTTACCAAAATAATTTCCACTTGCTTCATCCATAATGATATACCCCAAAGAAACCGCATTGGACTCTATTGTATTGCCATCAAAATAACTACTGTTCGAACCTGTTCCTAAAATACAAACAATCGCAGGAGTTTTACCCGCAGCTGCATACACAGCGGCAAGTGTATCTTCGCCCACAAAAACCGTCGCATTTGAAAACAACTCTTCAAAAAGATCTTTTAAAATTTTAGTAGCCACTTGAGTTCCACAACCCGCTCCATAAAAAAAGACTTGGGTTACTTTGTCCAAATTTTCGGAAAATTCTGCTGTTTCAAGAATGCGTGCTCGCAAAACATCCACAGCAACAACAGCAGGATTCAACCCCCCTGTTCGAACTTTGAACAACTCCTTTTTTTGTTCGTCCAAGGCAATCCAATCCGCTTTGGTAGATCCGCCATCTGCTATTAAAATCATTTATTATTTTTTAAAAAGTGACCAAATATATCAACAACAAATCACATACACAATAAGTTTCGAAACTACATCGATTTCGGGAACTGAAAATTTTTACAAAACTACTGAGATAAAATGTATTTATTTATAAAAAAACAGCACAAATAATTACCACAGATCAAATCAATGGGCTTCTGTGTCGCATGAATTAGAAGAAAAGTAGCCGACTTATTAAAAATAAATCAATAAATTTGTTTTTTTAAATTCATCGCCTGTGTTTTCATTGTTTAAAAAAAGTTGCCCCATAACTGAAGTGTTTCCAGAGGGTTTTGTCGACATCCATTCCCACTTTTTACCGGGCATTGACGATGGTGCAAAAACAATCGAAGAAAGCATCGAATTGCTCTTAAAAATGAGTTCCTATGGCATTCAAAATTTCACAACCACACCGCATGTAATGGCTGGAGTTTGGGAAAACAGCAGCGATGCAATTCTCGACAAACGCGACTTGGTTCTTGAAGAACTAGAAAAAAGAGACCTTTCTTTTATCAAACTTGAAGCAGCTGCTGAATACATGCTTGACGAACAGTTTGTAGAACTCCTTAAAAAAAGAGACCTTTTGACACTTGGAGAAGACACCCTCTTGGTAGAAATGTCTTACCTCAATGCTCCTGTAAATCTTTTTGAACTGCTTTTTGACATCCAAATGGCAGGCTACCAACCCATTCTTGCGCACCCGGAACGCTATTGTTTTTACCACCATAATTTTGAGATATTTCACAAACTAAAAGAAGCTGGGTTCCGATTCCAGTTGAACCTACTGTCCCTCACAGGATATTATGGAAACTCCATTCAAAAAATCGCTGAACAACTTTTGAAAAAAGGGATGATTGATTTCACAGGTAGTGACACCCACCATATGAAACATTTAGAAGCATTTAAAAAAATTGGAACTGAAAAAAATTTAAAACTTCTAAAGCCTATTCTAAAGAACAATCAAGAGCTTTCACCTTTCAGTTGAGTATCAAAGAGTGGAGTCCTTTTGTTCTTGCACCGTTGAGGTACTTTCCAAATCATTGAGCACCTGAATGGACAAATCTTCGTTGTATTTTAATAAAAATGCTGCCTTGTTGTACGTGGGGGCTTCTGGTGTTCTTTTGTCAAAGCTAAAAGAAGAATTCAACCGCTTGGAACTTCCTTTAAAAACAAATCCTTCTGTGTTTTCTGGATTTTGTAAGGCCATTCGCAACAACACGTCGTATACCACATCAAATCCACGAAGAGCATGTTTGCTCGGATAAGCGTGATTTTTTGCCGCATAGCGTTCGTAAAAATTTAAGACCTCCGGAAGACTGCCTCCAAAAACTTCCGAACTGGCATAGGTGAAATTCATCTTTGCCAATTGGTTGTTGTCAACCTTGTCGAAATTTTTTGCTTTTTCAAAGGCGAACAATTTCACTTTCGGATTGTTGGGCAAGGATTTTAAATTATTGACAACATCTGCCGTAACAACTTTGTTGTTGCTGGTTAACAACACCCAGTTGACCCCCAAAGTATCGACAGCAGTGACAAAGCGCTCCCGGTCGATGTAGCCATTTTCAGGTTGCAAGTAATCAACCTCCTGAATGGAATCAGACTGTTTCAATTGGGCACCTATCGCAGCCATTTTCAAAAGACTGTTTGGTTTTTCATCACCTACCACTACGATGTGCTGGCCTGAATGCGTTGCTTTTATATGCTGTAGTATCAATTCTTGGTAGTGTGCTACATCCGTAGCTGTTTTTATCAAATTGGGACTTTGAAACGAGTGCTGACGCGAGGAGTGCAAAGGGAATACCACGGGGATTTCAGGCAATTGAGATGCAACTCGGTCTGCAAACTGACTAAATACAGGACCAAAAACCACATCCACACCCTCCAATTCGTTTCGATCCAAAAAATCTTCGATACAGTCTTTGTTTTTTTCAGTGTCAAAAACACGAAGATTTATTTCCAATCCGCGTGACACCAACGAGTCAATCGCCAGCTCTGCGCCCAAATAAAAATCGGTGATGATATTGGCTAGATTGTTCTTCGTTGAAAACAAAGCTTCTTTGGACAAGGTATCATTCTTGAAAAATTTAAAAGGCATCAGAAACGCCACATGCAAGGATTGCTTAACGAACAACGAATCCGATAAATCTATTGAAATGGAATCAAGAGTTCCATCGGGCGAAACGGACTCTTTTCGCTTTCGAATCTTTAAAACTGCTCCCAATTTCAATCCCTCATCTAGCGTCGGGTTCAAAGCGAGGAGTTGTGCTTTTGAAACTTTGTAAAAATGGGTCAAGCGATAAAAGGTGTCGTCTTTAACAACGGTGTGCAATTCGTATTGCTTGGTCCATAAATCCATTTGTTGTTTTAAAAGAACCTCTTTGGAGACCACTTTTGTATTTGGAATTTTCAAAAGCACACCTGTCTCTAAGCCTGATTCTTTTATGGAAGGGTTTTTATCCACCAATGCAGCAATTGCCACATTGTATTTTTTACAAATTCCATAAAGGGTTTCTTTGGCTTGTACGGGATGCATTTGCACACCGTCAAAAAGAAAAGGTTTTTTGATGTCCTTTATCGGAATTAAAAGAATTGCATTCGCTTTGGGGCGTTTTCTTACACCCGGGTTCAACCGGAAAACCTCTTTGGATTTTAAACCGTAGTCTTTGGCTATTTGGCGAACCCGCTCCCCTTTTTTGACAACGTGTTTGAGGTATTCCTGCTCTTGCCCCTTCGCAGCAAAGAAAAACAGCAACAACATGCCTAAAAAAACAAATTCTTTTTTCATTTATCAATACGTTTCTCAAATAAAAACAATGGCATCGCAAACTTTACAAATTCTGCACACGCTTTTGTAGAAATCTATAACCATGCCAAAAAAAACTTTTCATTATTCCCACTCAATCGTGGCAGGAGGCTTGGAGCTGATGTCGTAGACCACTCGGTTAACCCCTTTGACAGTGTTGATGATTTTATTCGATGTTTCTTGTAAAAATTTATACGGTAAATCTACCCAGTCGGCCGTCATTCCATCCGTAGATTCAACGGCTCGCAAAGCCACGACTTTTTCATAGGTACGTTCGTCACCCATCACTCCTACAGAATCTACAGGCAACAACATGGCTCCGGCTTGCCAAACTCGGTCGTACAGACCCCAAGCCTTCAATCCATTGATAAAAACAGCATCTACCTCCTGTAAAATGCGCACCTTTTCTGCGGTAATATCCCCCAATATTCGAATTCCCATTCCTGGTCCAGGAAAAGGATGTCTCCCCAACAATTCTGGATCGATTCCCAAGGACTTTCCGACCCTGCGTACTTCGTCTTTAAAAATCATTCGCAAAGGCTCTACGATTTTCAACTTCATAAAATCTGGCAAACCTCCCACATTGTGATGGGATTTGATGGTGGCGGAAGGACCTCCATTGGCAGAAACAGATTCGATGACATCCGGATAAATAGTTCCTTGTGCCAACCATTTGACGGAAGTCAATTTGTGCGCTTCTTCATCGAAAACTTCGATAAAACAACGTCCTATAATTTTTCGTTTTTTTTCGGGATCCGACTCTCCTTTGAGCCCCTCTAAAAAACGACTCGAAGCATCCACTCCTTTCACATTCAGGCCCATGCCTTCGTATTGGTTCAAAACACTTTCAAATTCATTTTTGCGCAACAAACCGTTGTTGACAAAAATACAATGCAAGTTCTTCCCAATAGCCTTGTCCAAAAGGACAGCAGCAACCGTAGAATCCACTCCACCTGACAAGCCCAAAACCACTTTGTCGTCCCCTACCTTTTCTCTGATAGCAGCCACGGTCGTATCTACAAAACAATCGGGTGTCCAAGTCTGTTCAACAGCTGCAATGTCTACCAAAAAATTTTTCAACAAGGTCAGTCCATCGGTTGAGTGATAGACCTCTGGATGGAATTGGATGGCATAGGTGTCTTCTTCTTCAATTTTGTACGCTGCATTTTCAACATCGTGCGTACTCGCAATGCAGGTGTAATTCTCTGGCAAATGCAAGATGGTGTCAGAATGGCTCATCCATACTTGGCTGTCTTTTTCGATTCCATGAAACAAAACACTATTGGAAGCTACATAAGATAAATTTGCCCTTCCGTATTCTCTTGTTTTGGAAGCGCCTACTTCTCCTCCAAAAAAATGTGCCAAATATTGAGCGCCGTAACAAACTCCTAGGAGAGGTATCTTTCCTTTTATTTTTGACAAGTCTGGCTGAGGCGCCTCTGAAGAGCGAACCGAATGAGGGCTTCCTGAAAGAATGACTGCTTTGTAATCTTCTACATCAACTTTTACGTTGTTGTAGGGATGTATTTCGCAATAGATGTTGAGTTCTCTGACTCTACGAGCTATAAGCTGGGTAAATTGCGATCCGAAATCTAGAATAAGTACTTTTTGTTGCATGCGCAAAAATAGCACTAAATTCACAAAAGTGGCTTGTATTTATTAAAAAAAATAAGGAAAAACCCAGCGCGAAAAAGACCAAGTGCTAAGCCTTATACCAACGTGCATATTTGAGGTAATTTTCAGCGATTCGATGAATTTCTCCATGCAGCAATTCTTCACTGATGTCTTTGATTTTTTTTGCAGGAACTCCTGCGTACACACTTCCAGACTGTACATGTGTTCCTTTGGAGAGAACAGCCCCAGCAGCTATGATGCTATTGCGCTCTATTACACAATCATCCATCACTATGGCTCCCATACCGATCAATACATTGTCGTGGATTGTACAACCGTGGACAATGGCGTTGTGCCCTACAGAAACACAATTGCCAAGCGTTGTTGGGTATTTTTCAAAAGTGGCGTGAAGGACCGCACCATCTTGTATGTTTACCTTGTTGCCCATTTTGATATAGTGCACATCACCGCGTACCACGGCGTTGTACCATATGCTACAAAAATCTCCCATCACCACCTCTCCAATAACCACAGCATTTTCTGCAAAAAAACAATCTTTCCCATAGACAGGACGGTGTCCCCGTACTTCTTTTTCAATCATACAACGTCTCTTTTAATTTGAAAACAACACACTCAAAAGTATTTTAATAATTTATAAAAATAACCAATTTCACGATGAAATTACTCGGTATTTACTGGTTTTTCAATTTCGATTAGCAGATTCCTAAAAACACTCCAATATATCTGCATATTTTTCTGTAATTTGGATGACCAATTGAAACGGTACCATGAGAACAATTTTCTTTTTTTTGTTGACTCCTTTCCTCCTTTTTTCTCAACAAAAACTCAACTTAGAAGAAATTTGGCGTGGGACATTTCGAGAAAACTACTTAGAAGCCTATCGGCCGATGAATGGGGATTCCTTCAGCATTTTAAATTTTGACAGAACCAACGGGACTTCAAGCATCGATTGCTACAAATACGCTACATTAAAAAAATCAAAGCAGTTGCTCAACAGCCAAGACCTTCCTAACATTTCACATTTTGACAGTTACCGCTTCGACAAAAACGAAACGAAAATTTTAATCAGTACTCAGACACAACAAATCTACAGACGCTCTTCAAAATCCCTTTACTTCCTCTACGACCTCAACTCAAAAGCACTCCGCGCTTTAGACACTGCTTTTGTCCAAGAACCTACTTTCTCCCCAAACGGAGAGCGGGTAGCTTTTGTAAAAGAAAACAACCTCTTTTGTAAAAATTTGAACACAGGGGTCACCCATCAAATTACCAATGACGGCAGCTATAACAAAATCATCAACGGATTGACAGATTGGGTCTACGAAGAAGAGTTTGCCTTTGTAAGAGCATATGAATGGAACGAAGACGGATCGCAAATCGCCTACTTAAAATTTGACGAAACTTTGGTTTCTGAATATTCTGTCGACACCTACAACACTGACTTGTATCCGAAAAGGCAGCACTTTAAATACCCCAAAGCAGGCGAAAAAAACGCAGAAGTTTCCTTACATGTATACAACCTCATCAACAAAAGCTCAAAAAAAATTGATTTGGGGGA
The DNA here is from genome assembly GCA_002477565.1 of Flavobacteriaceae bacterium UBA7433. Classification (GTDB taxonomy): domain Bacteria; phylum Bacteroidota; class Bacteroidia; order Flavobacteriales; family Flavobacteriaceae; genus Flavicella. The sequence goes on along the minus strand of DLQL01000028.1, from coordinate 34,407 downwards.
CTACGAATACATCCCACATATCCAATGGAACCACGATTCCAATACACTCTGCGCCGTCACCTTAAACAGACGCCAAAACCACCTCAAACTTCATGCGACCCAAACGCAAAATGGAACCGATACAATCCTACTCGAAGAAAAGGACAGCTGCTATGTCGACGTAAATGACATTCGCAACTTCACCTTTTTAGATGACAACAGTTTTATCTGGCTAAGTGAAAAAGACGGGTTCAATCATCTCTACCACTACTCAAATAATGGTTCCCTTAAAAAACAACTGACCAAAGGAAATTGGGAAGTCACAAAATACTACGGCCTAAACAAAAAAACAAAAACCCTGTTTTACCAATCTGTAGAAGATGGCAACATCCATCGAACCATTTACAGCATCGGTCTCAATGGAAAAAACAAAAAGAGACACGGCCCAGACACAGGGACCAACAGTGCAGAATTCAGCAAAGACAAAACCTACTTCATTCGCCAACATTCCGATGCAAAACACCCGACATCTTACACGTTGCACAATTTCAAAAAACAACTCAAAGGAATCAAAAACAACTCAGAACTTCTTGAAAAATTAACCCCTTACAACTTGCCAGAAAAAGTTTTTTCGACCCTTAAAACCAAAGACGGCACTTTCAATATGTGGACCTTAAAACCAATCAACTTCAACCCCGAAAAAGAGTACCCCCTACTCATGATTCAATACTCTGGTCCCGGATCCCAAGAAGTGGCCAATTCTTGGAGCAACTACAATGATTATTGGTTTTATTTGCTCGCTCAAAAAGGATACATCCTCGCCTGTGTAGATGGAAGAGGGACGGGTTTCAAAGGCGCAGCCTTTAAAAAAGTCACCTACAAACAACTTGGAAAATACGAAGTCATCGACCAGATAGAAGCTGCCAAAACATTGGGAAAACTACCTTACATCGACGCTGAACGAATTGGCATTTGGGGCTGGAGTTATGGCGCTTTTATGGCGAGCAATTGCTTGCTCAAAGGAAATGACGTGTTCCAAACTGCCATCGCCGTGGCTCCTGTCACATCTTGGAGGTATTACGACAGTATTTACACAGAAAGATACATGCAAACCCCCAAAGAAAACCCAAACGGATACGACGACAATTCTCCCATTTTTCATGTTGACAAGCTCAAAGGAAACTATTTGATTGTCCATGGCACTGGCGATGACAATGTACATGTGCAAAACGCCTACCAAATGACCAACGCGTTGATTCGCGCCAACAAACACTTTGAACAAGCGATCTATCCAGGAAGGACTCATGGCATCTATGAAGGAAAAAATACGCGCCTGCATTTGTTTGAAAAAATGACGCGCTTTCTTGAAATCAACCTCCCGAGTCATTGAGAAATTCATACCTTCGAAAAAACTAAAATCTAATTTATGTCCTCCACATCCAACAGCCCAGCTTCTTCAAAAGAACTTTTCGGACAACCGATCGGTTTGTACGTTTTGTTTTTTACCGAAATGTGGGAACGATTTTCCTATTATGGCATGCGAGCTATCCTCGTATTGTACCTCGTACAAAGCACTACGGAGCCCAACGCAGGTTTGGGGTGGTCCAACAGTGAAGCCTTAGAACTCTATGGGTGGTATACCATGCTCGTCTACGTAGCTTCCATTCCTGGAGGCTGGATTGCCGATAGGGTTTTAGGCCAGAAAAAAGCAGTGATTTGGGGAGCAGTCCTGTTGGTCTTTGGTCACAGCATCTTGGCCATAGAAGAAATGTGGGCTTTTTATACCGGACTTGGATTAATTATTGCGGGAGTTGGTATGTTGAAACCCAACATCTCTACCATGGTCGGAGGCTTGTACAAAGAAGGAGACATCCGCCGAGACAAAGGATTTACCATTTTTTATATCGGCATCAATGTGGGTGCTTTTCTTTCGAGTCTTGTAGTGGGCTATGTAGGGGAAGTCTACGGCTGGCATTACGGATTTGGACTGGCCGGAATTTGCATGTTCTTGGGATTGTTCCAATTTATTATTGGTCAAAAACACTTGCTCGGTGTGGGTGATTTCTTGGGCAACAATCAAGAAACCCATGCCGTGATGAAGAACCCATTGACTAAAATTGAAAAAGACAAAATAGCGGTGTTGGTCCTGTCCTTTCTAATGGTGATTGTATTCTTTGGCGCTTTTGAGCAAGCTGGTGGCTTGATGAACCTCTACACCAAAGAAAAAACAAATCGGATACTGATGGGCTGGGAAGTTCCTGCCTCTTGGTTCCAATCTTTAAACGCCTTTTTTATCATTACTTTAGGAACCTTGACAGCTGGCTTTTGGGCCACTCGAAAACGCAAGAAAAAAGAAGCTTCCTCCCTGTTTAAAATGATTGTTGGCTTGATCATTATGGGGCTTGGATTTTTATTTATGACAGCAGCTGCACTCGAGTTTGAAAGCCAGGGCTCATCCGCCATGTACTGGCTTGTCTTTGCCTACTTGTTTCATACTTTGGGTGAATTGAGCCTCTCTCCCGTCGCCTTGTCTTTTGTGACCAAATTGGCGCCTGCAAAATACGCTTCTCTGATGATGGGCTTGTATTTTGCGACCACAGGGATTGGAAACAAAATAGCAGGGCTTTTGGGAGAATCCGCTTCTGAGTTTGGAGAAGTTTCTATTTTTACGGCGATTGCCTTCTTCTGCATTCTCTTTGGAATCTTTATCAACTTGTTTTTGAAAAAGCTTAAAGTATTGACCCACGGCGCTGAAGACCAAGAAATATAACAAACCTCGTCCTTACAACACCATCAAACACCACCTCCTTTCATGAAAACAAATACAACTGACCAATTTTTCGAATCCAATGTATTAGGACATCCTAGTGGATTGTATGTTTTATTTTTTACAGAAATGTGGGAACGTTTTTCCTACTACGGCATGCGCGCCTTGTTGGTGATGTTTTTCACTAGCTCTCTACTAGAGGGTGGCTGGAACTGGCCGCGAGAACATGCCATGGCCATTTTCGGTTCCTATGTGGGCTTGGTCTACCTTTCAACAATGTTAGGCGGGTATTTTGCAGATAAAAAAATCGGTTACCGATGGGCCGTGCTCATTGGTGCTTTGTTGATGTCTTTAGGACATGGTGCCATGGCTTTAGAAACGCCATTTTTCATCTATACAGGGCTGACCTTATTGGTCTTTGGAAGCGGTTTCTTCAAACCCAACATGACCTCAATCATCTCAGAAATGTACAAAGACCGTCCTGAAAAGAAAGACGGAGCCTATACCCTCTTCTACATGGGGGTAAATGCCGGCGCCTTTTTTGGTATTTTACTTTGTGGTTACTTGGGAGAAAAAGTGGGCTGGAGTGTCGGTTTTGGACTGGCGGGTATTTTCATGCTCTTTGGATTGATTCAATTTTGGCTTTCACAAAGTATATTTGGTGACATAGGTCTGAAACCATCCACAAAGAAAAAGGAGCTGATTAAAACTCCAAATGAGGACAATAGCAAACCGAATCCCTTTCCTAAATGGCAGTTGGCACTCATCACAATCACAACCATACTGGGCTTGTCATGGCTTGTTTTTGAACCCGTAGCATTGATTTCCAAAGGAGCGGTCAATATTTTTGATTTTGAAATTTTTGGAATGCAAGGAAACAATGCAACCATCCTATTTGCATTGGTCTTGTTTTTATTTCTACTGGTCTACCGAATTCAATGCTACGACCCCGTAACCAAAGAAAAGATGATTGCTGTTTCTTTCTTTGCTTTTTTGACCATTTTCTTTTGGGCCATTTTTGAACAAGCGCCGGGTACTTTGACCATTTTTGCAAGAGATTACACCGATCGGGTGCTGGAAGGCAATGCGAGTATTGTTTTCCTCACTGTCGATGCGTTGATGACCTTTGTCCCCTTAGGTATCATCACTTGGGTACTCTACCTGCTGTTCAAACAAACCTTTGAAAAATACGCGATGGCGAATCTCGTACTGAGCCTTAGTTTTGTAATGCTATGGGGCATCGCGCTATGGAAATTGATCAAAGATATTTATTCTGCAGGGCACCTTTCTTTGTCAGACAGTACCCTGGACTTCTTGGCAATAGAAAAAGTCACTGAAAGCTTGACGGAAATACAAGCTTCTTGGTTTGGCATACTCAATTCACTGTTTATCATCACCTTGGCACCACTTTTCTCCAAATGGTGGGAAAGCAAATACAACCCTTCTGCAAATGTAAAATTTGGATTGGGCATGTTTTTGTTGGGCTTGGGGATGGCATGTGTGGCAATCGGAGCCAACGGCATCGAACCGGGAGCAAAAAGCGCTTCGGTGGGCATGATCTGGCTCGTGTTGGTCTTTTTCTTTCACACCATGGGAGAACTCTGTATTTCTCCTGTCGGGCTGTCTTATGTTAGCAAGCTCGTACCACCAAGAATGATTGCTTTTATGTTTGGCGTATGGTATTTGGCTGTCGCTATTGGAATGAAAGGAGCTGGAAAATTCGGTGAAAACATCGATAAGATTGCCGACCAAAACGGCATCAGTTATTTCTTTTGGATTTTGACAATCGTCTCCCTAATTATGGGACTGATTGCAATTGCTTTTCAACCTGTAATCAAAAAGTACATGCACGGCGTTCGGTAGTTAAAAACAAGCGCTTGTTTAAGATAATATTCGTAAATTGAAGTCAAACTAACTCAAAATTGCATCGGTCCCAGTAACTTTCCATCAGATGAAAAAAAATTTTTTATTATTTTTATTTTTAGGACTCTTCGCTGAGATAGATGCGCAAGAAATCAATTGGATTTCTTTTGAAGAAGCCATTTCTCAAAACAAAAAGACACCCAAACAGTTTTTGATTGACGTTTACACGGATTGGTGTGGATATTGCAAAAAAATGGACCGAAACACATATGCCTTTGCGCCTATTGCGTCGTATATCAACGAAAATTTTTATGCTGTCAAATTGAATGCAGAGCAAAAACAAGAAATCCATTACTTAGAAAACACCTTCCGATTTGTCGCACAAGGCAGAAGAGGATACCATGAATTTGCCTCCGCCTTACTACAAGGAAAAATGAGCTACCCTAGTACGGTTTTTTTGAGCAAAGAAGAAACATTGCTGACGACAATTCCTGGCTACCTAAACACCACTCTCATGGAACAACTGTTGGTTTATTTTGGGGAATACAAGTACGAAAACCAAGAGTGGACTGCTTTTCAAAAAGAGTACAAAAGCAATTGGTGACCTGATGGACGCCTTCCTTCTTTGTGACTTCTAAAAAGGTTTATTCTTTTAAAGCTTGTAAACACCTCGTTTGACCAATTCAAAAATAATGCTGGCTTCCATTTTAGAATCGTCCAATCCACGGTGTTTCTCTAGCTTCGGCGTTTCAGGAAACAAAAGATCCCAAGCCTCTTGAGCTTTTGGCCATTTGAACCCGAAAGGTCCTTGTATTTTAAAAAAAGAAGCGCTTTCTTTCATCGGACAGGATACAGGAGCACCCAAATCAAATCCGTTTTTTTCTAAGAAAGAACTGTCAAATTCGCGGTTCCAAGCAGTCACTCTTCCCTTAAATGGCGTCAATAAGTTTTGAATCTCATCCGTATAAAAAGAAAGTGGTTTTGCATTTCGAACCTCATCAATATGCATGTAACCGTTTTCAAAAATCCAAGCCTTCCGGTGTTTGGCCTTTAGTTCAGGATGCTTGAATAACTGGTCAAAAAGAGGTGTAATCTCTCCCGTATCCAAGTCCAATTTGACGATTCCCAATTCCAAAATATAGTCGGTATGCAGGTTCAAACCCGTTGTTTCAATGTCTAAAACCAATAGTTCTTTTTTCATGAGTGTTCTTGTTGTTTTGTAATGCACCTCTAAACCTGCACAAGAGCTGTTTTATTCCAAAATCAAAGCCACCGTTTGCATTCGTTGGATTTTTTGAGTGGGGGTCTCTACAAATTTTGGCACGTAATAAATTTCCTTTGGGAGTTCGTACTTGGACAAATCCATACCTTTCAAAAGGGATGCAATGCGCTGTTTTGAAGCAATTTTTTCTCTCTTTCCCTCAAGGAGTAAGACCACTTTTTGACCTAAAATAGAATCGGGAATCCCTGCAATAAAAAAGCGTTGGTCAAAACAGGGTGCGAGCTTTGACTCTATTTGTTCGGGAATCAATTTTACTCCGCCGCTATTGATCACACTGTCAAAACGACCGAGCCATTCAAATTCAGTTGGAGAGTGGAGAGCGACAAGGTCGTTGGTTTTCAACAATCTACCAGCGCCCCAAGGCAACTCAATTGTCAAACAAGCTCTTTCGTCCAAAGCAATGGAAACACCTGGCAAGATACGGTAACAGGAAGGGTATTCGGAATTTGATAAGTTGAGCTTTTTGACTGCGATGTGGGAGCAAGTTTCCGTCATGCCATAGGTCGCATAAACCTCTGTAGAACACTTTTGAAGTTGCTGTTCCAAATCCTTGGAAACAGGAGCTCCCCCCACAATCAATTTTTTGATCCTAAAAAGGTTTTTCAAACTAGCATTGAGTTGAAGCGGCACCATGGCTGAAAAATCGTAGGACTTGGTCAGATCCTTTAAGGGAGTTGAGTTCATCGGAGCTAAATCCAAATGCCACCCCAAGACCAATGCGCGAACCCACATCATTTTTCCAGCAATGTAGTCTGGGGACAAACAAAGCAAGGCTGTGGATTGGGCTCCCAAGCCAAAAAAAGATCCCGTTGCTTTGGCAGATGTCACCATTGCATGTTTTGATAGCCGCAGTTTTTTTGGAATTCCTGTAGCACCCGATGTTTGAAGTTCGATGAAGGAACCCCCATCAAACCATTGCTTTAAGAAAGCCGCACTTTCCTCAGAAAGCTTTTCGACAAAAGCAAGCAGTGCTTTCGAGGATTGAAAAGCGTGTCCTTGGAAGAGAAACTCCTTGTGAAAATTAGTCAAGTCCATCTGTACTGTTGGTATTGGAAACGGAAAAACTACCCGTCAATTTGTTTTGCCAATCTGTCCATTGGTATTTTTTTGCAAACACGTAAATTAAGAAAGGGTAGAGTACCACTACAGGAAAAAACATTTGCCAGCCTACGGAAGGTTCCGAGACATCTATGAACAAGGCTTGCGTTTGGAAAACACTCCAATCCGTTGTGACAAACAATGCAGCGACGATGTTGTTGGCAGCATGAAAACCCAAAGCCAATTCTGTACCCGCATCCATCAATGTAAATATTCCCAATAAAAGCCCCGTTCCGATGTAATAGACCATGGTGATGCTTCCCAATTTTTGAACTTCAGGATTCATCCCGTGCAGCAACCCAAACAAAACCGAAGTGACCAACAATGGAAACCAGCGGTTTTGAGCCAAAACGCCAATACCTTGCATCAAATAACCTCGAAACAACAACTCTTCTGCACTGGTTTGCAAAGGCAAAAACAACAAGGAAATCAAAACCAACACAAAAAAAGGCATCGGTTTGAAATTCCAAACATAATTTTCAGGACTGACGGCAATTCCAACAATAATGACAAAAATCGAAATTGCGGCCCATAGTCCAAATGAGAATAAAACCCGTTGGATTGCGATGTCTTTTTTTGAAGTGATGATGTCTTTGAACCGCAACTTGTGCAAGTATTTGACCGATAGGTACAAGGCGCCAAGAACAGCCACAAAAGAAAGGAGCATCAAAAACAAATACAGGTTGGAATCAATCCCGATGTTTAGAAAGTGGTTTCCAGCTGCTTTTTGAAACTCGAAGCTGTCAAAATCCACCGCCATCAAAGCCACCAAGAGCATCGGAAAACTGCCTATTTGACTGGCAGTGAACACGATTAAAAGCGTCAAGAGGTAGCGCCACCAATTTGTTTTTCCTTTGCAAGCATTTTGTAAAAAATTCATTTGTGACTTTTAAAAGTTCAATTCTTTTTTGATCGTTTCGAAATTCCATTCTTTCTGAGAATTGCAGTACAAAGCTCCCTGATCGACAAGCAAAGGAGCATCGAAATTGTTTGTAAACAGGCTTCCAGTACCCAAACCTTGTGGCAGTTTGGTATTCAAAGTACTCGTCCATTGTGCAATGGCATTCAACCCGATGTTGCTCTCCAAAGCGGAGGTGACCCACCAAGCAATCTGGTGCTTTTCAGCAATGGAAATCCACTCTTCACTCCCTTGTATGCCTCCGAGCAAGCTGGGCTTGAGAATGATGTATTGGGGTTGGATCTCTTGAAGAAGTTGTTCTTTTTTGTCTTTTGAAAAAACACCGATCAGTTCTTCGTCTAAGGCGATGGGCAAAGGGGTGTTTTTACAAATAGCTGCCATAGCTTCGGGTTGTCCTTGTCGGATCGGTTGCTCGATTGAATGGAGGTCATATGCCGCCAAACGTTTTAATTTCTCCAACGCGTCTGAAGGAGAAAAAGCACCGTTGGCATCAACACGCAACGTTATTTGGTCGGCAGAAAAACGCTTTCGTATGGAAGACAACAACGCACATTCTTTTTCAAAATCAAGCGCTCCTATTTTCATTTTAAGCGTTGCGAAGCCCTGGTCTAATTTTTCTTCTATTTGGGCTTTCATAAATTCCGTATCCCCCATCCAAATCAATCCGTTGATCGCAATGGGCTGTTTCTTTTTTACAAATCCTGTAGAATAAAGTTCAAAAGGAGTGGGAGCATTAAAAGACAAAAATGCTTGTTCCAATCCAAATTGGAGGGATGGATAAGCTTGAAGCTTTTGCAAAAGTTGTTCTTTTCCGAGGTGAATGTGTGCACAAGTCCAGGCCAACTTTTCTTCATAGTCTGGCAGGTCGTCGGAACTCAAGCCTCTAAAAACAGCACATTCTCCAATTCCTTGACGGACTGTGTCTTTCAAATAAATAAAAAAAGTTTCTTTGGTCTTTAGAACACCTCTTGACGTTCCGCTTGGCCTTTTAAAAGTCAGAAGGTATTTGCTGTAGTGGGCTGTAATCATTGGATCATTTCTAAAAAAAATTAGGGACTTACAAGCATTGCAATTCAAGACTTGCTGTGATCTGAAGTAAAAAACGAGCAGGACCTAAAAAAGTAAATTTCATCTGATTTTTGTTTGTTGAAAAAAGTAAAGATACAGATATTTTCAACTCGTTTTGCAAACTTATTGAAGCGGTTCTTCACTACACAAAATCTCCATCAAACACGTTAGAAATATAAAAAATTATGTTGTTTACAGCTGAATTTTGTTTTTTTGTGGTGATTTCTTTGAATTTTCTCAGCAATCACGCAAAAAAAACGACCCGTTTTTAGGCGGGTCGTTTGAACTAAAAGTGCTTTCCGAGTTTAGTGCCCTCCGAAGGTGTATTGGATTCCGGAAACGAACACCAACGTGTTTTGCATCTGGATTCCCGTCACCTTTTGAGCCAAAGGAATACCGACTTCCGTACCAAAACGCAACCCTTTTAAGGGGCCTTTGAACAACGCGTAATTGAAACCTAAGAAAATATCCGATGCGGTTTTTCCTGAATTGGTTGGATTGAAGACAGGAGTCATCGGCTTGTCGGACATGCTAGGCATTCCACCCATACTGCCCATAGCAGACATCCCAATCTTAGAATCTTCCCCTTTGGTGCTTTGCAGCTGAAGGTGCTTGATTCGAAGCGAAACACTTGCTTGTCTAGAAAAAGAAAATGCCCCCCAAAGACTGCTGTTCCAATTGTCCCCCAAAGTGTAGCCTTCCGAATTTTCACCCAAACGCGTCAAATACGTCGACTGGAAACCATAGGAAAATTGGTCGAATTGTTTTAGGTAGGTAAACCCGAGTTTGGCATCCCAAGTTCCGCTTCCCAATTGCATGGGGTAGCCCAAGCGAGTGCCATCTTCTTTTGTTTCTTCCAAACTTCCCACAGGAACTGACACACCGATGTTAAGGTGCATCGATCGACGGTCTTTGTTGAACAGTTGGTACAAGGCACCAACTTTCAAATCACCAAAACCTTGGGACTCCATACGCATAGTTTCCATCATTTTCTCACTGGTCATCTCATTGCTAAGGAAATTGGCCATCGCGACCAAGGTCAATCTGTCTGTAGGAGCATACATAAGGCCCAACATGTGCATTTGCATCGACATGTCTTGAGGCGCCATCATGTACTCGTTGAACAATTCAGAATTTTCAATTGTTTCGGAGCCTTTGAGCATGCCTTCCATCTGCATATCCATCAATCGGTAAGAGGTCATCCATTCGCCTTTGTGGTGCACGTGGTCGCCCATGACCCCTAGGGGTGCATGCCCGTCCGCTCGTGAAGAAGTCCATCGTGAAGATTGGGCGGTGCCGAGAGTTGCCATTGCGATGGCAAAAAAAGTTGTCAATTTTATTTTAAAATTCATTTTTATTTTTATTTTTAATACTCGTTATAAAAACTCAACAAGTAGATTTTACTAAAGACTCAGCACAAAATTTAGAAACACCGTGGGTGCCTAAAAGCATCGTCTTTGATTGTTTTAATAAGTGTTTTTGATCGGCATTGCATCCAAGCCATGTCAAAAACTGCTTTAAATTCAATTTGTTATTCGTGTTCCTACATAAAATCCATTCCACAAAAAAGCAGAATACTTCGTGCTTCTTGGAAATCAGACAAGGAAAGAGAAAGGTATCGGAGGTCGCAACAAGGAAGCAAAATAAGTGCTAGATTCCCAAGATGGATTCTGCCATTCTTTGTTGGTCGCTCTTTTTGGGCACGCAATGACAATAGTTTCAAGAGAAACCGGAGCTACTGGGTATTTGCTAAAGTCTATTTGCGGTGTGCTTTTTTGATGTTGGTGCTTGTCGTCAGAATGTTGAGCACCGATATTTTTTTGGAGTTGTTTCTTAAGGTAACACTTCCCGTTGCATGCCAATGCAGGACGTTCCCTGTTTTCGCACAAAACAGCGACGATATGAGCTTGATTGGCAGAATATTCGAGCACCGGCAAAAGAGGCCGTAACATCGCCAACAGGTACAAGGAATAAAAAAACAAGGCTGCGAACTCTTTTTTCATAGGTTTTGCAAATCGGTGACAAAAATATACTTTTTAATGCACTTAAAAAAGCTGACCCAAACCAAATAAGAGGGCAAACAAAAAAGTGCTCAATGCCAATTTTTTCAATTCTGGATCCAAGTCTTTGGGATCGCTATTTCTTCTAACAAAAAGTCCGTGTTTGGCAATGGGCAAAAAAGCACCTAAAAACAAAAATTGATACGGAGATTGGAAATCTAGCAGGACATAGACAGTCGCTGAAGAAAAAGCCAATAAAAGGAGTATCTCGTGGTATGATTTGGCTTTGTCTGCACCCATTTTCACAACCAGTGTGTTTTTTTGGGAGCGCAAATCGGAAGCGCGGTCTCGCATGTTGTTGAGATTCAAAACACCGACACTTAAGAAACCGATGGCACAAGCAGGCAGTATGTCAAGGGCATAAAAGCTTTTTACTTGTAAAAAAGCACTTCCCAAAACCCCCAAAAGACCAAAGAACAAAAAAACAAAAAGATCTCCAAACCCACTGTAACCATAAGCATTTTTTCCCATGGTGTATTTGATCGCCGCCAGAATGCTAGCGATTCCGAGCAATAAAAAAAGAATTGAATGATAAAATTTACCATCTCCAAAAGAAACATAGATCAACACCAATGCCAAGACAAAGGTAACGAGTGCAGTAATTGAGATGCCCCACAACATTTGCTGCGGTTGGATGTTCCCACTTTGCAAGGCTCTTTTGGGACCAATCCTCTCTGCATTGTCCGTCCCTTTGACACCGTCACCATAGTCGTTTGCAAAATTAGAAAGCACTTGAAATCCGACGGTTGTCAAAAAGGCCAACAAGACAATTTGCCATGAAAACCTTCCGTGTTTGGCCGCCAAAAAAGTGCCCGTAATGATTCCCGATAGGGACAAAGGCAAGGTTCTCAGTCGTGCTGCTTCAATCCAATATTTCCACTGCATATTGTCTTTTTTTACTTGCATATTTTTTTACGGTTTTCTATGAAATGACACCAGATCCAAGCAATTCTTCCCCTGCATACCAGGCGACAAACTGTCCTTCTGTGATTGCAGATTGAGGCGTTTCAAAAGCGACATACATGCCCGTACTTACTTTGTAGAGGGTGGCTTTTTCCAATTTTTGACGGTAGCGAATGCGCGCTTTTACACACATTTCTTCTCCATTTTTTAAAGACAGGTCTTCTCGAAGCCAATGCAGCTCTTGGTTGCTCACAAACAAAACGCTTCTAAATAAGCCAGGGTGTTGCTTGCCTTCTCCTGTGTAAATGGTGTTTTCTTGTACGTCGGTTTCAATTACGAACAAGGGTTCCACCGTCCCTCCTACCGCCAACCCTTTGCGTTGGCCTTTGGTAAAATAATGGGCTCCCTGGTGTTTGCCCACGATTTTTCCGTCGGAAATGGCGTAACTGAATTTCTCAGCAAAAAAAGCGAGTTCCGCTTCTTTGTCGGCAAAGTCAGGCGGAGTTCTTTTGTAGGTTTCTAAAGTTGAGGGAATGTCAACAATGAGGCCTTCTTTGGGTTGTAATTTTTGTTGTAAAAAATCGGGCAGGCGAACTTTTCCGATAAAACAAAGCCCCTGAGAGTCTTTTTTCTCTGCCGTTACCAACTTTTGAGCATTGGCAATTTTCCGTACTTCCGGCTTTGTCAATTCTCCAATAGGAAACAAGGCCTTGGACAACTGATCTTGGGAAAGTTGGCACAAAAAATAGGACTGATCTTTGTTGCTGTCTCTTCCAGAAAGGAGTTGGTAGGTTTGCGTTGTTTCAGATGTGAGTGTCCCTTTTCTGCAATAATGCCCTGTCGCAACAAAATCGGCTCCGAGCTCCATTGCAATCTTCATAAAAACGTCAAATTTGATTTCACGGTTGCACAAGACATCTGGATTGGGTGTTCTCCCCAATTCGTATTCACGAAACATATAGTTTACGATTCGGTCCTTGTACTGTTCGCTCAAATCGACAACCTGGAAAGGGATGCCTAATTTTTCAGCGACAAGCATCGCATCATTGCTGTCCTCAAGCCATGGACATTCGTTGGAAATGGTCACCGAATCGTCGTGCCAATTTTTCATAAACAAGCCGATTACCTCATAGCCTTCTTGCTGTAATAGATAGGCAGCTACACTGCTATCAACACCTCCTGAAAGCCCTACTATGACACGTTTCATTTCTTGTGAATTTAAGGTTACAAAGATAGGCAATTGGACCTTAGTTCAAAAGCAGGCTTCAAAGATTCTGAAGTTTTTGTTGTGTGCTGAAATATCAAGAAGAAACTGCCATTTTCTCCGTTGGATTTTCTTTTCTCGGGCAATGGCGGACAAGGTTCCCATCAAAAAGAAGCAGGTAAAAAAAAACGGAATGTTGTTTTCACATCAAGTGATCATTTGCACGTAATATTTACAAATACACATTTTTTTACAGAACATTCAACACAATCCGATTCTAGGAAAGCGCCGTTTCGAATCAGTGCAAAATTTTAAACAGCAATTCTTTTAGCAAATCTCTTTGAGAAATGGTGGCCCCCACACCTTTGCTTTTGACGTCAGCTTCCCTGAGATAAGCGATGATTTGAGATACTTTTCGCATGGGATAATTGCGAGACGCCATGACATAATCATCTACAAAATAAGGACTTACCCCTAATTTTTTCGCGACATTCCCTTTTGATTTGTCGAGCAAACCATGGTACAAAAACAACTGCGTAAAATAGCTATTCAACAAAGAAATGGTCATGACTGTCGGATTGCTTTTGGGGTTGTTGGAAAAGTAATTGATTATTTGATTGGCTTTGACTGTGTTTTTGACCCCAATCGCTTTGCGCAATTCAAAATTATTAAAGTCTTTGCTGATGCCGATGTTTTCTTCGATCTGGGCAGGACTGATGCAGGTTCCTTCAGGAAGAACCAAAACAAGCTTGTCCAATTCATTGCTGATTTTACTCAAATTGGTTCCCAAAAACTCAACCAACATCTGAGCGGCTTTGGGTTCCATTTGGTAATTTTTTCCGTTCAACACCCGTCGAATCCAATCAGCCACCTGGTTCTCATACAATTTCTTGCTCTCAAAGACAAGGCCACTTTTGGAAATGGCTTTGTGCAATTTCTTACGTTTGTCTAAGGTTTTGTATTTGTAATTGAATACCAATACGGTTGACGGTTGCGGATTGTCAGCATAGGAGGCGAGTTTCTCGATGCTTCGAGAAAGGTCTTGGGCTTCTTTGACGACAATCACCGTTTTTTCGGCCATCATCGGGAAACGCTTGGCATTGGAAACAATCTCTTCTACGGAGACATCCCTTCCATACAAGACCATTTGGTTGAATCCCTTTTCCTCTTCCGTCAAAACATTGTTTTCGATGTAGGTGGAAATTTTATCGATGTAATAGGACTCTTCACCCATCAAAAAGTAAATGGGTTTGGTTTCCCCATTTTTGATGGCTGCAACAATTTCATTTACTTGGTTCATCTGTTTGTTTTGGCCTTTAAAGGCCTGTCTTTGGAAAAAATGGTTCGAAAGATGCATGTACACAAACCCATTGCATCTGTTGAAAAATTCTTAGTTTTGTGTTATGACTGAGTTGAACTTGCCTTTTTACAAATTCAAAATCAAAAGTAGCGAAAATAAGCGACTCCTATTTGATGCAATCCGAAAAAAATATGTGGTCCTGACTCCTGAAGAATGGGTGCGCCAACATTTTGTCTGTTATTTGATGGAAGAAAAGAAATACCCTGCTTCCTTGATTGCCGTCGAAAAACAAGTGACTGTAAACAACTTAAAGAAAAGAACCGATATTTTGATTTTCGATCGGAAGGGGCGTCCGGAAATTGTGGTTGAATGCAAAGCAGCATCGGTGCCCATCACCCAAAGTACTTTTGACCAAATTGCACGCTACAACTTAAAACTAAAAGCCAACTATCTGGTTGTTACCAATGGCCTCAGTCATTTTTATTGCCAAATGGACTTTAAAAACAAAACCTACTTGTTTTTAGAAGACATTCCTTCTTACCAATGATTTTTCACGCTATTTTAACAAGAGTAAACAGGCATAGTGTCGCAAAATTAAAGTAAGTTTGCAGGTGCCTTCTCGATTTTGAGTACTTGTTTTTTCACCTCAAGTGTACGAGCAATTACTTGGCAGGTAGGTTTCTTTAAAAATCACATTGCACTTATTGGATTTATGAAAATCGCTGTCGTTGTTTTGAACTGGAATGGAAGAAAGTTGTTGGAGACTTTTTTACCTTCACTAGTGCGCTATAGCAAGGAAGCAAGCTTGTATGTGGTGGACAATGCTTCTTCAGACGATTCGATTTCATTTGTCAAGACTAATTTTCCGGAAGTTCAAGTAGTTGTCAACACAGAAAACGGAGGATTTTCCAAGGGCTATAACGAGGCTTTGAAACATATTGACGCCAGCATTTATGCCTTGGTCAATTCGGATGTGGAAGTGACAGAAAACTGGCTTGCCCCGGTGATTGAGGAGTTTCAAAAACATCCGAACACAGGTATTGTGCAACCAAAAATACTGGATTATAAAAACAGAGACACTTTTGAGTACGCAGGAGCAGGAGGAGGCTTTTTGGATGCATTGGGTTACCCCTACTGCCGAGGACGTATTTTCAATTCCTTGGAAAAAGACCGAGGACAGTTCGATGATTCCATCTCCATCCAATGGGCTTCGGGGGCTTGTTTTTTTATCAAATCGAGTATTTTTCAAGAATTGGAAGGCTTTGACGAAGATTATTTTGCCCACCAAGAGGAAATTGATTTATGTTGGAGAACTTCCAACTTAGGGCATGACATACGCTATGTAGGAACTTCGACCGTTTACCACGTAGGCGGAGCCACACTTCAAGAAAGCAATGCGTACAAAACTTTTTTAAATTTCAGAAACAGCTTGTATTCATTGCTAAAAAACCTGCCTTCTGACAAAGTATTGCAATTGATTTTCATTCGAATGTGCTTGGACGGCATCGCTGGAATTCGCTTTGTCTTGCAGGGCAGGCCCATTCACACAATCGCCATTGTGAAATCACACATCAGTTTTTACAGGAATGCAAAAAAAATAGTTGCGAAGAGAAAAGCTTCCAACCACAAACAAAATTTTTTTCAAACAAAAAGCATCGTTTGGAGCCATTTTGTGATGAATATCAAGAAATGGAACAAACTTGTTTGAGCGATCCAAAGCAAGTATGTTGAACAACTACAAAATCTCCAAACTTCCTTTGCCTTTTCGCAATATTTTCGGGATTTCTTCTGTAAGATCAATAACCGTAGAGGCCTGATTGCCCCCATAGCCCCCGTCAATAACCAAGTCTACCTGATGTTTCCATTTTTCGTAAATTAATTCTGGATCCGTAGTGTACTCCAACAAAGCGTCTTCGTCATGTATGGAAATGGAGACGATGGGATTTCCCAAAAGACGAACCAACTCCAAGGCTATTTTATTATCAGGAATGCGAATGCCGACCGTTTTTTTGTTTTTAAACGCATTTGGCAGGGTTCTGCTCCCTGGCAAAATAAAAGTATAAGGCCCCGGCAAGGCTCGTTTTAATATCTTGAACGTTTGGGTGTTGATTTGTTTTACGTAGTCTGACAGATTGCTCAGGTCTTTGCAAATAAATGAAAAATTGGCTTTTTCCAATTTGACACCTTTGAGTTTTGCTATTTTTTGCAGTGCTTTTGGCTGAGTGATGTCACAGCCCAAACCGTACACAGTATCCGTAGGGTAGATGATCAAACCTCCTTTTTTCAGAACAGCCAGTGCCTTTTGGATTTCCCTTGGGTGGATGTTATCTGGATATATTTTGATCAATTCTGACATAAAAAAAAGCCTTTTACACAAAAGTAAGTATTAAAACCAAAAATTCCTCAAATTGGTTTGCTTATTTTTGGGGTCTATGAAACCAGCTGATTCCCTAGAACCGTTCTCAAAAATAAAAGCACAATACCAAGGTTTTATGGACACTCCTTCCCTTTTTTTAGATGTTGGAGACTTTGTAAAACAACCGTTGTTTGCTTTTGAAGAAGTTTCCCCTTTAAAGGAAAAACTACTAAAACTCAAAAAAAACACAATGCTCGGCAAACGTGCTGAATTATTTTTCAAACAACAGATAGAAGGCTCCAAAGACTTCAAAGTCCTGGCTGATGGCATTCAGGTTTTCAAAGACAAACGCACAGTTGGCGAATTGGATTTTATCATTCAGCATCGAAAAAGTTTGCAGGTCTTTCACACCGAACTCACCTATAAATTTTACGCATACGACCCCAACATTGCAACCACAGCAATTGAGAAATGGATAGGTCCCAACAGAAAAGACACATTGGTCCAAAAACTTGACAAATTAAATACACGTCAATTCCCACTGCTCCATACCAAAGAAACCCAACAAAGACTTGAAAAACTCGGTTTGCCCCTCGATGGAATTGCACAAAGATTGGTTTTCAAAGCACAATTGTTTGTTCCAGAAAACACCTTGCTGACTCTATTTCCCGCATGCAACAAAAATGCCATTCGAGGCAATTACATGCGTTTGGAAGCATTGACAAACACGATTTTAAGCAATTCAAGGTTTTTCCTCCCAAAAAAACAAGATTGGATGCTTCCTGCAAAAAACAACAGAACCTGGCTGGCCTTTTCCGAAATTAAAAACGAACTTACAAACAGTTTGGATGTACAAAAATCACGGATTGTTTGGTCTAAAGATGGTTCCGACAACTACAAAACACAACTGATCGTCTGGTGGTAAAAGACAGGCTTTCTTTTTAGTGAATTTTACAAATTCTGAGCTTTAGATTTCCTTCAAAAGAGTATATTTGTCAACTTTAATCAAACATAAAACAAGACCTCCTATGTGGTACGAATGCAAAATAAAATACAGCCGAATTGACGAAGACGAACGCAGCAAGACCTTTAACCAAGCCTACTTGTTTGACGCGCTGTCTTTTACAGAAGCTGAGGCACGCGTAAACGATGAAATGAGGCAGTACATTTCTACCGAATTTAAAATCACCAACATCAAAGTGGCTAATTTTTCAGAAATCTGTCCGAATGAAAATGGAGACCGTTGGTTCAAGTGTAAATTTGTCTGTGCTACCTTGGACGAAGACAGCGGTTCGGAACGCAAATCCAATGCCTATGTGTTGGTGCAAGCAAACGATGTAAAAGATGCATACGAGACCTTGGAAGCAAGTCTTACAGATACAGTCGGCAATTACGAAATCCCCAGTGTCGTAGAATCACCGATCTTGGATGTTTTTCCATACTACGACGGACAAGAAGAAACGCCTGCTGAAAAAACAGAGGAGTTAGAACATTCAGAAGTTTGATCGCATATGGATGTTTTGTTAATTTTTAGCCAGTTCCCGAAATACCGCCAAACAGTTAGAATTTCGATTTGTACAGATCTAAAATTTTAAAAAACAAAGGCACTTCTCGAATTGCACAATTCCGTTTCGCAAGGGAATGAGTAGTTTGTCAGCAAGTTTCTTCGTAACTTTGCATGCTTATAAAACGATTCTCTATGTCTGAAGAAACGAGTACTGAAAAAAGAGTCGCAAAACCAAAGTGGCTCCGGGTGAAACTTCCTGTCGGAAAAAAATACACCGAGCTAAGAGGCTTGGTGGACAAATACAAATTGAACACTATTTGCGCAAGTGGTAGCTGCCCAAACATGGGTGAGTGCTGGGGAGAAGGTACCGCAACCTTTATGATTTTGGGAAATATCTGTACGCGTTCTTGTGGTTTTTGTGGCGTCAAAACAGGCAGGCCGGAAACGGTGGAATGGGACGAGCCTGAAAAAGTAGCCCGGTCCATCAAGTTGATGAACATCAAACACGCTGTGATTACCTCTGTAGACAGAGACGATTTGAAAGACGGAGGCTCGATCATTTGGGAAGAAACCATTGCAGCCATTCGGAGAGCAAACCCCAAAACCACATTGGAAACCTTGATTCCCGACTTCCAAGGAATTGAAAAAAACATCGACCGCTTGATCAAAGCTGCACCAGAAGTGATCTCTCACAATTTAGAAACTGTGAGAAGGCTGACACGTGAAGTACGCATCCAAGCCAAATACGACCGAAGCTTGGCTGTCCTAAAATATTTAAAAGACCAAGGACAAGCACGAACAAAGTCCGGCATCATGCTCGGATTGGGAGAGACTGAAGAAGAAGTGGTACAGACCTTGCATGATTTGGCCAAAGCAAAAGTTGACATCGTCACCATTGGTCAATACTTACAACCCAGCAAAAAAAACCTTCCTGTCAAAGAGTTCATTACTCCCGAACAATTTGAAAAATACAAGAAAATTGGTTTGGAACTTGGCTTCCGACATGTGGAAAGTGGCGCCTTGGTTCGCTCTTCCTACAAAGCTCAAAAACATTTGGAATAAACTTGTTATGGCAGGATAATTGCCTCATTGTCAAAAGAAAATATTGGTTTATTTTCCTAAAAAATCAAGTTGAGATCTTTTATAAAAACCCTGTATCGGCAGGGTTTATTTTTTGCAATTCTAAGTATTTCCATCAACCCTCCTCAAAGGCGTCATTTTGGAAGCCCAGCAAGTACAGTTTTTTCTTTGCCCGTGTCACTGCAGTATACAACCAACGCAAATATTCATGATTTTGACCTTCTGGCAAATAGGGCTGTTCGATAAAAACAGTATCCCATTGCCCTCCTTGAGATTTGTGACAGGTCATTGCATAGGAAAATTTGACTTGCAATGCATTGAAGTATTTGTTGTTTTTGACCTCCAGTAGTTTTTTGTATTTGGAGCGAATGTGGGGATAATCCTTGGAAACTTCCAAGTACAATTTGTTGGCATCTTCATAAGACAAAGAAGGACTTTCGGCGATCAGTGTATCCAACAGAAAGACAGTTTCAAAAGGAAGCTGAGCCGGGTAGTCAATCATCCGTATTTTTACTTCGGCAAAACGAAACCCGTAGAGTTCTTTGATTCCAAAAAGCTCCATAACTTCAAAAGTATCTCCGTTGGCAATGAAACTTATTTCAGAAGTGTCTTTCATCCAAAAGTAGTTGTTTTTAACGGCCATGACATGATCTCCCACAGAAATTTCTGATTCCAAATCTCGTATTTTGGTTCGGATCTGTTGGTTGTATTGGTTGGCTCTTTTGTTGGATCGAACAATGATCGCTGTATCTTCTACCCCATCTGCATCGTAAGCGCTCGTAATGGCATCTTGGATGTCGTAACTGTCTTCCAAACGGACAATATCGGGGTAGGCCACATCAAATTTAAAGTCAGCTCCCCCAACACTATCAAGGCCCTCACGAAGAAGGGTCGCGTTGGACAAGATTCCTGAACTTCGGTGTTGTCGCATCACTTCGTCCAACTCGATCAAGGAAACGGTTTTGTTGTAGTGGTAAGCTAATTTGTCCTCGTCCAATGCGGGACTCAGTGCCAATTTTACAGGAGGCAACTGTGCGGTATCTCCGATCAAAACCAATTTGCAATGGGCTCCTGAATACACATAAGAAATCAGATCGTCCAACAAAGAACCGTTGTCAAAAAGCTTGGAATTATTAGTCGCATCAGGAACCATAGAGGCTTCATCTACAAAAAAAAGAGTATGGGTATGCTTGTTTACCTGCCGCACAAATTCCACACCGCCATTGGAGGTTTTTTTAGGATGGTATATTTTTTTATGAATGGTAAAAGCCTTCTTGTCAGCGTAAAGAGAAATCACTTTGGCAGCACGACCTGTCGGCGCTAACAAAACGTGTTTTTTTCCCACTTTCCACAAATTGTTGACTACCGTACTGATGGTGGTAGTTTTTCCAGTTCCCGCATACCCTTTCAATAAAAACAACCCGTTTTTGTCGCTGTCAAAAACAAAATCCGAAAACAGTTGCAACAGTTTTTTTTGGGCAGCTGTCGCCTCAAATGGAAAGGATTTGACGAGTTCTTTGTAAAATTCCGAATTGCTTTTGATCATAAGTGTAAATAAAGCGTAAAGATAGGAATTGATTTAAGGTTAAAAGTTTTTAACAATGAAAAAAAATTGTAGATTTGTGAGGTTCAATTAAAAAAAAAATAAAAATGATCATTACTTTACTTGCAGGTATTTTAGGAGCTGTCCTAATTGCGATTTTAATCATGAAATACATCCCGTTAAAACTGCATTGGCTGGTCTCTCTAGTATTGATGAGTATCGCTGTCGTGCTAGGTTATGCTATATACAATAGTGTCATGGGACCGATTCGGTTCAACGAAGACAAAAAAGTAAGGTATGCGCAAGTAATTGAAAATTTGAGAATGATTCGAGATGCGCAAGAAGCTCATAAAACGATTCGAGGATCTTATGAAAAGGACGGTGAAAAGCTGATCCAATTTTTAGATTCGGCACAATTTGCAATAACCAATACGCGCAACGAAATTGTTGAAGTAAACAAAGGGACCAAATGGCAACCCATTATGGTGGAAATTGAAAAGAAGGTAGTTGACACAACTGGATATGAGTCTGTGAAATCGACCTTGTTTGCCGGAAGAGATTTTACAAAAATGCTATCCGTACCTGGTACAGACAAGAAATTTGAAATCAACACGGGATTCATCCAAAAAGTAGCAGGACTTCAAGTCCCTGTTTTTGAAGCCAAAATTGACAAAAAAAGCCTGCTTTCAGACATGAACAGTTCTTTGGTCAATCAAGAATGTGAAGCCATTGGAGGAGACGAAGTAAAAGGCGCTTTTCTTTCTGTCGGCTCTTTGGAAGAAGTAAACTCAAATGGCAACTGGCCTCCCTTTTATGACAAAAAGGTTCAATAACATATTTGACAAGTCATTGGAAAACAATGATTTAAAAGAGTCTTATCTATCCATCCAAATAAGTTTGGATGGATTTTCTTTTACCGTTTACGACAGTCGTCTTGAAAAATACCTTGCATGGTCTTACTTCAAACTCGAACTACCTCAAAAAACACCTGAAAAATTGCTCGAAGCCCTCGAGGGCATTTACCGAGAAAACAACTTGCTGAACCACGCCTACAAAAAGGTGGTGGTGGTGCACCAAAACAATTTGTCCTGCTTGGTTCCAAACAACTATTTTGAGGAAGAGCATATGAAGACATACCTCGAGCACAATGTCAAAGTATTGCCCAATGATTTTATCAGCTACGACCCTCTAAAAAACACCCCTACGCGTGTTGTTTACATTCCATTTGTCAACCTCAACAACTTTTTCTTTTCAAAGTACGGCACTTTTGACTTCTACCACGCTTCTTCGATTGTCATCGACCAATTGATCAAAAAATACAAAGCAGACAAAGAAACTAAAATGTTTGTCAATGCATCGGGAGCTCATATTGAAATTCTTGTCTTGAAGGAAGGTTCCTTGACTTTTTACAATTCGTTTGAAGCCGCAACCGCAAATGATTTTCTCTACTATACCTTGTTTGCAATGGAACAATTGAACTTGGACCCTGAAACCATTGAGACCGTTTTACTAGGAACGCTGACAGAAGCATCAGAAGCGTTCACCTTGGCTTATAAATACATTCGAAACCTGAGCCTATATTCTGAAGAAAACCCAAAATTAACAAACGCTTTTGAAAGCCTGCCCAAGCAGTCCAACTTCGCTTTATTTCACCTATTTTCATGAGAATCATTTCTGGAATCCACAAGGGACGTCGATTGACAGCTCCTAAAAACCTACCTGTACGCCCGACAACAGACATGTCAAAAGAGGCGCTCTTCAACATCCTAAACAATCAGTATGATTTTGAAAAGCTGCAGGTACTCGATCTCTTTAGCGGCACGGGAAACATCAGTTATGAATTTGCCTCAAGAGGGACACAAAACATCACCGCAGTAGACCAAAATTATGGATGTGTACGCTACATCAACAAAGTAAACACAGAATTGGACTTTTCTATACACTGCCTCAAAAGTGACGTTTATAAATTTCTCGAAAACACCCACCTAAAGGCAGACATCGTTTTTGCAGACCCTCCGTATGATTTTACGGAAGCGGACTTTTTAAAAATTGCAACTCTCGTTTTTGAAAAACAACTTTTAAAAGAAGGGGGCGTTCTGATCATCGAGCACGCAAAGCAAACAAAACTGAGTGATCACCAACAATTCAGTTACGAGAAAAGATACGGCAGCAATGTCTTTAGTTTTTTTGATCAAAGCGACTCTTAGCTCCCCATATACCATTCTCTATTTCTTAGCCCAATTGTATTTGAAACTGCAGGCTTGATTGTTGGCATTGATTTTTACATAGGTCTCTGAAACGTGCTCTTTGTTCCATTTCTCCAAAACTTCCTGTTGCTTCTTTTGCAGGGTCATCTGTTGGATTTTCACATAGTCTTTGACGAAATCTGCTTGGTGCGCAGCTACTTTGTCTTTCATCAATAAAATTTTAAACATTTTCAGTCCCTCGCGGGTTTCGTCGTAATACGGTTCCGAAATCTCTCCTTTCTCCAAAGAACTGACTCTTGCGTAAAGTGCAGGATCCATTCTTGTCAGTTCAAAACGAGAATCGTTTGTTTGAGGGTTGACGAGGATTCCTTTGTTTTGTTTGGTGTCTTTGTCCTCAGAATAGCGCGTGACTGCGGTTTCAAAACTCAAGTCTGCTGCCAATATACTGTCGCGAATTTTCGTCACACTCTCTTGGGCTTCCGCCAATTTTTCGTCGGAAACTTTGGGCTGTAACAAGACGTGCCTCACATCAATTTCCTGCCCTTTTATCTTTTCCAATTCGATGACGTGGTAGCCAAAATCCGACTTGAATGGTTCAGAGACCTCTCCTTCGTCCAAACTAAAGGCAACTTCTTTGAATTCTTTGACAAATTGACTTTCACGAGTCAGGGTGTATTTTCCGCCGTTCTGAGTAACCCCTGGGTCCTCAGAATAGAGGATGGCTTTCATTCGCATGCTCGAACCGTTCAATACATCTTGACGGATTTTCGACAACTTTTCTATGGTTTCTTGTAGTTCCAATTCAGAAGGAACTACATGAACGACGATTTGTGCCAATTCTATTTCTGTTCCAAATTCTGGCAATTCACCGGTAGTTTCCAAACTTTTAAAATAGAGGCGTACTTCTTCTGGAGTGACTGCCACCTCTTGTACGATGCTTTGCTTCTCTCTCCGAATCAATGCAGCTTCCTTTTCTATTTTTGAAAGTTCCTTTCTCAAATCACTTTCGTCATTGAAACCATAGAGTGCCACTACTTTTTCGATGCTGCCCATTTGTTGTTTGAAATAG
This sequence comes from Flavobacteriaceae bacterium UBA7433, assembly GCA_002477565.1. Classification (GTDB taxonomy): domain Bacteria; phylum Bacteroidota; class Bacteroidia; order Flavobacteriales; family Flavobacteriaceae; genus Flavicella. The sequence continues at coordinate 10,202 of DLQL01000028.1, read as the reverse complement.
GCTATATTTCGGTCTACACTTGATGCAACTTCTGCATCAGAGACCACCATACTGTCTACAACAGCGTGGTGGGCCAATAATTTTTGCACCATAATTTCTTCTAGCATCTCACAATCTGACAGGCTGACTTTTCCTTCACTTTTAGAGAGAATTTCTTCTTTGAATTTTTGCACGTCTGAATCCAACACAATATTCTCTCCTACCACTACGGCAACTCCATCTACTTTAATTTTGGATTGAGAAAACAACTGGCTTGTCGCAAGAAAAATCACAAAAATAAATGCTGTTCTTTTAACCATCTTAATATATTTCAAATTGTTTGTTTTTGATTGCGTCGTCTACCAACACATCTTCTATCGTGTGCACCAATTTTAATTTTCTTTGGTGCAAAATCATTTCTTCAAGGGTCTCCTCTATGTATTCCAAAGGAGCAATTTCATTCTTCGTGCGCAACTCCTTGATATGAATGTAGTACAGGCCTTCAGAATCGGATTTTTGAAAAAAGGCGTTTGGACGCACCCAAGAAGGCACTTTCAAATCTCCCAAGATCGGCAATTCTTCAGCTACTTTTTTGTAGGACACCCATACAGAATCGTTTAGAAAGGAATCTTGAAATTGCGCTTCCGACTCAGCCAAGAGTTGCAAATCGGCAGGTTTGTTGGAACGAAGCAAACGCTTCCACCGGTTTCTGTCTTTTTGCTTCTTAGAGGTTTTAACAAATTTAAATTGAATCAAAACTTCATTCAACTTAAAGCTCTCTTTGTTGGATTCGTAATAAGCAAGCAGTTGCTCCTTTAGAACAACCGTATCCAATTTTTGTTTGATCAGTGCCTCTTTAAAAGTATTGATAAACAGGTCTTTCCGGTACTTCGCTACGAGTACTTCCATCGCGTTGTTCTCTGTGGGCATGTTTACCTTCGATTTGCGAAACAAAAGTTGTTGTTTAGCCCATGAGTTGATGAAATTACGTGTCAGTACAATGCTGTCTTCGTAAGATAAATTTTCAGGAAAAAGGCCTTGCATGTCTTCTTGGTGAAGTTTGGCATCGTAGACCCTAGCCACGACCTTGGAGTTTTTTTGGGGGGTACCACTTCCCAAAAATTCACAAGAGGTCACAAGTATCAAAAGAGCCGAATAAAAAATTGATTTACTCATAAAAAGAGAGTTGTTTTTTAATTTTTCGAAGCCTTCTTTTGTTGATTTTCACGCTGTACTGTGCGCGCAAGCTCCGCAACCAATCTTCTTGAATTTGGTTTTGATAGTCGCTGATCACCTTTCCTTTGACTTCACCAAGAGGCTGAGCTATGGCGTCTTTTTTCCCCAATATCTTCACCAATACATGGTTGTCATTTTCAAGATAAACTTGTGGGCTGTGCATTGAAAAATCTGTTTTTTGTGGAAAAATAGAGGATTCTTTTTCCAAATCTCCTGCTTTTACCAGTACGTCTTTGTAGCCTTCCAAAACAGTTTTGAGAGAATCTACATTGGAAGAGTTTTTCAAAAGTGTTAGCAACCCCTCAACTTCTTTGCTGTTTTTGGTGGTCAAGACCAAAGCATTTGCGGTGGCCTTGGTTTTGTAATTCTCTAAATTGGCGGTGTAAAACGTTTCAATTCCCAAGCTGTCTTTCTGAGCAGCACCCCAGACTTTCAATTCCATCAAGTCAAACAACAACAGTCCATTCTTGTACTCGTGAAATAGGTTTTTATACTCTTCATTGGTCGTTTCCAAATTGCTCTTGTAATAACTCAAAACTCGGTCATCAACAAAGGCATCGAATACACTCAAAGGGGAGCTTGCATTTTTTGTTTTGGCAAAAGTTCTCAAGTCATTTTGTGTCAAGGTGTCCTTTTCTACAACTAACAACCACGAGTTTGAGGAATCCGAAAGACCGAACTGCTCCGGCGCTTTCAAAGTTTCTTTTGCTGGGAGATTGGTCTGAAGGTTGTATTCTTTTTTCAATCGTTCAGCAACCGGATTTGCAAGGCTTTGCGAACGACTGTCTTTTTTCACTTTGTCAAACAGTTCTTTTTCAACTTCTTCAAAGGTTTTGATGGGGTAGTGTTTGATGAATTTTACAACATGCCAACCAAAGGCGGTACGAAATGGTTGGGAATACTTTTTTTCTTCGGACAAAGAAAAGCTGATTTCTCCAAAAGGAGGCGGCAAAGCTCCCAACGTAAAACGCTGTAGTCTCCCTCCTTTATTGGCGCTTCTCCGGTCGTCCGAATATTTCTTGGAGAGTTCTTCAAAGGCTTCACCGTTCTGGATTTGTCGGTGTACTTTGTCAATCGTACTTTTCCCATTGGAAGTTGTGTCGCGAATCATGATGTGTGCCACTTCTATTTCACCCATTGAATCGCGCATGTCTGTAACTTTCATAATGTGGTAGCCAAAGCGGGTGCGAAATATTTTGGAAATCTCTCCCAAAGGAGTTTTGTAGGCTGCATCTTCAAAAGGGTGCACCATTCTAAAAACTGAAAAATAGCCCAAATCACCTCCATTTTTTTTGGCGCTCGGATCTTCCGATTGTTGTTGTGCGAGTTTGGAAAAATCAGCCCCTGCTAGAAGGGCTGCTCTCAGTTGAGAAATTTTGGCAAAAGCTGGCAAAGTATCCTTTGATTTTTTGGAGGATTTGATCAGGATATGGCTGGCTTTTATTTCTTTCAAACTGCGGTCATAGGCTTGCTGCACCAAACTATCGATATAGGAATTGTCTGTCAAATAGGGCTCCATCAACTGCTCTCTGTATTTGGCCACTTCTGTCAAATAAGAAGGCATCGTATCCAATTTCAATTTCTTGGCTTCCCACACTTTTAATTTGTAGTCGATGAACAGTTCCAAATCACTTTCGATAGACGGTTTTTGACCCGCTGCTTTGAGGGGGTGGTTTTTGGTAAACAAACGAATAAATTCGGACTGGTAAACGGGTTGCTCATCAATTTCCAAAAGGACTTTTTCTTTTTTTTGTTGTCCTTGAGCAGCAAAACTCAAAAGGACACAAAATGCAAGTGTGTTTAATTTATATCGCATTGTTTGTGTTTTTTTGTCAAAAATAAAACTTTAATTGTGGATTCGGTTCCTTCCGAAAGATATTCTAATGCTTGCTTTTGCATTGTTAAAAGAATCACAAAGATATGATTCCTTCAATCTCGGTGACTTCTTTGTATTTTTCTATGATTGCCTCCGAACTCGACATTTTTATGGAAATCGAAATGCTCACATATTTATTGGTTTTGGAATTTTTTGTTCGAATGACCGCTCCGCTCATATCAAAAACTTGTTTGACCTCACTCAATTGGTTTTTAGTGGTTGGAACGATAAATTTAAACAGGTATTCAGCAGGGAAATCGGTAGAAATATCTAGACTCTCTTTTAATTTTTCATAAAACTCAACTTGTTTGCTCATCACAGAATTGTTTTGTTTTTTTTGATTCTATATTCATTAGCAAATCTAAGATAAATCCGTGAACTACGGAATGTTTAAGGGATGGATTCGCAGAAGGTTTTTGCCCCTAAAAACCAAGACCCGCAAATAGAAATTCGTTATTTTTGTGGGATGCAACAAAAAATTGTCATCACGGGGGGGCCAGGAACTGGAAAATCAACCATTCTCAAGGTGTTGGAAACCCTTTCTTACAGCTGTCTTCCAGAAATTTCTAGAGAAGTGATTTTGGAAGCGAGGGAGAAAGGCATTGCCCATTTGTTTTATACAGACCCTTTGCTGTTTAGCAAAATCTTGCTAAAAAAACGACAAGCCCAACACGCAGAGGCCACAAAAAAAACGGACGATTTGGTGTTTTTTGACCGAGGGATTCCAGATATTTTGGCTTATTTGAATTTTGCAAAGACAAGCCCTTTAGAAAATTTCAAAGAGCTCAACAAAACCTTCGCTTACCACAAGGTGTTTGTCACACCCCCTTGGGAAGCGATTTACCGAAAAGACAACGAGCGCTCTGAAACGTTTGAAGAAGCCCAAGAAATCCACCAACACATTTGCCATACCTATGCCCAATTGGGCTATGAGGTCGTTGAAATCCCTTATGGAATTCCTTCGGAAAGAGCCGAATTCATCCTTCAAAATCTTCTCGTTTAAAAACGCTATTTTTGGAAAGGAATTGCTCAGATACCAACCAAAAATAAAGACTGCTACCGAGCCGAAAAAAAACAAAGCCAAAGAGTGAAAACAGCGATTGACATACTGCAAAAGAAATGGGGACATACGGATTTTAGACCCCTGCAAAAAGAGATCATCGATGCTGTGCTTGCCAAAAAAAACTGCATCGCTTTGCTCCCTACCGGCGGCGGAAAATCACTTTGTTATCAAATTCCTGCCTTGTTGCAAGAGGGCTTGTGCTTGGTCATCTCTCCTCTGTTGGCCTTGATGCAAGATCAGGTAGACAGTTTGCACAAAAAGAACATCAAAGCAACCACGATAAACAGTAGCTTGACGGAAAATGAGATGGTCGTGTTGTTTGACAACATTCAAAACAGGAACTACAAATTTCTGTACATGTCTCCAGAAAAATTGCAAGCGCCATTTGTACAACAAAAAATAAAACAACTCAACATCTCGCTCGTCGCAATTGACGAAGCGCATTGCATCTCTGAATGGGGGCATGACTTCCGGCCTGCTTACACGGAATTAGAAATTTTAAAAGACCTCTGCCCTACTGCGAATACGATTGCTTTGACTGCCTCTGCCACGCAAATCGTTCTTGAAGATCTTTGCCGTATACAAACGCTCAAAGAAGCGGTTCTCTTCAAAAGTTCTTACCTCCGAGAGCGTCTCGCTTATCAAATTTTTGAGGTCGAAGATAAATTTTTCAAACTCAAACAGATCTTGACCAAGATCAAAGCACCTGCCATCCTGTATGTACAAACTAGAAAAGAGGCTGAAAAGACAAGTGCTTTTTTAAATCGAGCAGGATTTGCAAGCACCTATTACCACGGCGGAATGGTAGCTGCTGAAAAGAAAAAAGCGTACGAAGAGTGGTTTTGCGAAAAGAAGACTACGATGGTCGCTACAAATGCTTTTGGAATGGGCATCGACAAACCCAACATTCGGGTGGTGATTCACCTACAACTGCCTTACAGCATCGAAAACTATTTACAAGAAGCAGGAAGGGCCGGAAGAGATGGGAAAAAAGCGTTTTCAGTACTGCTAAAAAACAACAGCGACCTCGATCGATTTGAACAGAGAAGAAAAGCCCAAAAGATTTCAATCGATTTTATCAAAAAAGTCTATTTGCAATTGAACCAATATTTTTATGTCGGAAAAGGAGAACTCATTGAAACCCCATTTTCATTCAATCTCGATGACTTTTGCCAAAGCTACCAACTCCCTTCGCAACAAACAGCAACCGCCATCCATACCTTGCAAGTCCAAGGAGTGCTAGTGACTCATCGAGAATTTCAAAAAAGAGCCGCCTTGAAATTTATCGCCTCAAGTTCGGTGGTTCTAAGGTATGGGGAACAACACCCTGGCCTCAATCCCTTGCTCAAAACTGTGTTGAGAAATTACGGCGGCTTGTTTGAGAATTTTGTGAACATCAACGAGTTTGAACTGGCAAAAAAGACCTCTCTTTTAAAAAGACAAGTCATCGCGGGGCTCGAAAAACTTCACAAAGAGGGACTCGTTGTATACCGACCCGCAAACAAAGATGCCACCTTGCAGTTTTTGGTCCCTCGAGAAGACGAAAAAACCATCAATCGCATTTCAAAAAGAATTGTAAAACAACAGAAGAACAAGGACAAAAAAGCAGAAAAACTCTTGGAATTTGTTGAAAATAAAACCCGTTGTAGAAGCCAACAACTATTGCAATACTTTGAAGAAAAGGACAGTGTCTCATGCGGGATTTGCGACGTCTGTCTCAAAAATAAAAAGCAGCCCAAAACGGTCTCAAAAACTCAAAAAGAACTACTTTTGGGATTGCTGAAAAAAGAAGGAGAATTGTCTTCGAGAGCGCTTGTGACGCTGATGAAAGAAAACGAAAACTGCGTTTTAAAAACGGTACAAACTCTTTTGGAAGAAGGTCAAATTCTTCTCACAGCACACAATACGTACACCTTGAACCTTTGAATACGACAGAAACATGAAAGATTTGAAAATTGTTTTTATGGGAACCCCTGATTTTGCGGTTTCAATTTTGAAAAAGTTGGTCGAACAAAAATACGAGGTTGTTGGCGTCATCACAGCACCTGACAAACCCGCAGGAAGGGGCAGAAAATTGAATGAGTCGGCTGTAAAAAGATACGCTGTTCAAAACAATTTGAAACTCTTGCAACCTACCAATTTAAAAGAGCCCTCGTTTTTAGAAGCTCTGAAAGCGCTCAAAGCCAATCTGCAAATTGTGGTGGCATTCCGAATGCTACCAAAAGCGGTATGGAGCCTTCCAGAATTGGGCACCTTCAACCTACACGCTTCCTTACTCCCAGATTACAGAGGGGCGGCCCCCATCAATTGGGCACTGATCAATGGAGAGGTAAAAACTGGAGTTACGACCTTTTTTTTAGACGACAAAATCGACACAGGGGCGATTATTTTGCAAAAAGAAATCGCAATTGGAAAAGAGGAAACTGTGGGAATGCTCCACGACAAGTTGATGCACCTCGGTGGAGATTTGGTTCTTGAAACGGTTGAACAAATCCAAAAAGGTACGGTCACAACCACAAAACAACCCGAAAAAACCCCAAAAGTGGCTTTTAAAATCCATAAAGAAACCTGCAAAATAGATTGGCATTCTTCTATGGATGCAATCCATAACAAAATACGAGGTTTGGACCCGTATCCGGCTGCTTGGGCTTATTTGCACAACGACGGAATCGAGAGTACTGTCAAATTGTTTGGAGCAGTCAAAGAGCAGGAAAAACACGCATACCCCATCGGCAAGCTGATCACCGACAAAAAAACCATAAAAATTGCCGTTGAGGGTGGTTATCTAATGATCCAAGAACTTCAACTTTCGGGAAAGAAAAGAATGGCAGCTGCTAGCCTGCTCAACGGATACCACTTTCACAAGGACGCAAAAATGGTCTGAGCGCAATTGAAAATGACAAATAAGCCTTGTTTTACCTGGTCTTATTAACAATTTATACACTTTTATCAACAAATACTTGTATTTTGATACCCAAAACTTGCACAAACCCTTATTCCTACTATATTTGTTAGAGTAATTTTATTATTTAGTAACCAATTTTTTAATTTTTAAACTATAAATTATGAACAAATCAGATTTAATCAATGCAATGGCTGCAGACGCAGGAATCTCAAAAGCAGCTGCAAAAGCAGCTTTGGAATCTTTAACTGACAATGTGACTAGCGCTTTGAAAGGTGGTGGTAAAGTAGCATTAGTTGGATGGGGTACTTGGTCTGTATCAAGAAGAGAAGCTAGAGAAGGTAGAAACCCTCAAACAGGAGCTACGATTCAAATTGCTGCTAAAAACATTGTAAAATTTAAAGCAGGAGCTGGATTGAGCGATTCAGTAAACTAAGTTTTAGTTTTCGATACTTTACAAAAACTTCTTTGCCTCGGTAAAGAAGTTTTTTTTTGCTATTTTAGTTTGCAACTTTCAACCGCTCCATGAATATACCAATACCTCAAAAAGGCCACCTTCTCATCGCAGCCCCTTCCATTCTGACTGACAGTTCCTTCAACCGATCCGTAATATTGCTTACCGAACACACCGATCAGAATACCGTGGGTTTTATTTTAAACAAACTTACGGACTTTACTTTGACGGATTTGATTCCAACGAGCAACTGTGATTTTCGAGTGTTTGAAGGAGGGCCTGTAGAACAAGACAATTTGTATTTTGTCCACAAACTTCCACAACTGATTCCCGAAAGTATAGAAATTGGCAACGGCCTTTATTGGGGTGGCGATTTTGAAACGGTCCTGGAACTCATAGAAAAGGGTACAATTGGAGCAAAACAGATTCGCTTTTTCTTGGGGTATTCGGGCTGGGCTTCTAAGCAACTGAGCGAAGAACTAGCGCTCGATTCTTGGCTCTGCAATGAAAACCAATATCCACATATATTCAATGTAGACATTGCTACTTTTTGGAAAAATCACTTGTTGAAAGTTGGAGGTGCTTACACTCTTTGGGCCAATGCGCCTGCGGATCCTTCTTTGAATTGAGCTTTTTTGGATGTAAAAAGCAGTTAGCCCTCTAACAATTCAAACGCTTTTGACAAAGCAGCTCCAACTCCTGTCGCATACTTCTTTTTCCGATAGTGAGTTACGGATTGTACACCAATGATGGCATTGGTCAAAAACAGCTCGTCTGCCTTCTGCAAATCAAAAGACGAAATACTTGTTTCTTCCAAAGTATATTCAGCATGCGTCTCTAAAATTTCTATGACTTTTTTTCGAGAGATACCTTTGATGCAACCGTCTGAAAGTTGTGGAGTTCGAATGTGGTTTCCCTGAACGAGAAATAGATTTGCATTGGAAAATTCGACAATGTTTTTTTGTTCATTGAGCAACACACAATTGTCCAAATCATTTTCTTTTGCAAAGATACTGGACAGCACATTGAGCAATCTGTTGGAAGATTTCAACGTCGACAAGAATCCAGAGCTCACAAAATGATCTTTGTACAAATCAACAACGTAGTTCTCTTTTGTGGAATGGTGGCTTGAAAAACCTTGGATTAAAAATTCTATTTCATTGGAAGTAGGCGTGTACAAACCCCCATCCTTTCGAAATACGGAACATTTGAGCTTGGTGATTTCCTGTTCCGAAAGTGCATCGAGCAAACTTCTCAACTGCAGTTCAAAATACTCCAAGGTGAAATCCATTGGAATCTGCATGCGCAGCATCCGCATGGAAGCCATCAAACGGAAGTAGTGGTCTTCTAAAAAACAAATACGCCCTCCTTTTACACGCAGGGTTTCAAACAAAGAATCTCCATAATGAAAACCTCTGTTGCCCAGAGACAGGTTGCAAGATTCTCTCTCCAAAAGGGAGCCGTTGTAGTTGACCATAAAACTCAAATTTAAAAAAGCAAATTTACGCAAAAAAAAACACCTGGAACAAGGGTTCAAGGTGTATCTATAAACACGGAAATCAATCAAGCACCGATGGTATGTTTCAATTCACTGATTTGATTTTCCCAAAACATTTTTGCCTCATCTTCTTCGCCTTCTTCCGCAAAATCTGATACAATAAGAGACACGTCTTTGGTAATGGCATCTATTTGGATTTTAAATTCAAAATAGCCTTCAGTACTTTCGTCTTCCAACCATTTGAAGCGGATGCGTTCGTAGGTTTTCTTTTGCAAGAGCTTGGCTACTTCTTCCGAACCGTCCCAAATGAACGTATACTCTTTGCCTCGAGAATTGACATTGTCTGCAAACCACTCACTCAAACCCGAAGGTGTAGAAAGGTACTGATACAGCATCGTTGGAGATGCGTGTATCGGAAATTCCAATTCAAATTTTACTTTGGACATTTTAAAAGAGTTTTCCGCCACAATGTATGTAATATTTCCAAAAAACAATAGTATTTATCGGTTTATTTTTTTTACTCAAACCACTTGTTCTACATCAAATTTATATTATATTTGCACCCGCAAAAGGCGTGGTAGCTCAGATGGTTAGAGCGTCGGATTCATAACCCGGAGGTCTGCAGTTCAATTCTGCATCACGCTACAAATGAGTCATCAGAAATGGTGACTCATTTTTTTGTACTGCATTTTTACTGCACAGGTGTTTTGGGAATTTTATTATATTTGGAATTCACTTTAAAATACCCCCCTAATGAAAAGACTATTTGTAATTGCTTTGTCATTTTTGATGATTGCCTGTTCTGAAGAAACAGCTAAATTAGATGAAACTTCAAAAAATACTGTTGATGATTTAAATCCGGTTTACTTAGCTGAAAATGGCATTACGATAAAGGCAAAAGATTGGGCAGGAATAGGTGTCAAAGGGACAGTTAACGATATTAAATATACGGTAGTAGATAGGAATATGTTGGAAGAGATGCTTTACAATGGAGAGAATTTAAACACTGCTTGTACAACTAAAATCGTGACATTAAGTGATTTTAGTGAAAGATTCTATGAAGAAACGTACGGAAACGAAATTCCCCCTTTTAATCAAGACCTCAGCGCTTGGGATGTGGGCAATGTGACAAACATGAGCAGAATGTTTAGCAATGCGTATTCCTTCAACCAAGACCTCAGCGCGTGGGATGTG
>DLQL01000026.1 GCA_002477565.1 Flavobacteriaceae bacterium UBA7433 | reverse complement strand
CCTTTTTACGATTGGTCAGACGAACAATTGGATGGCTATTTAGCATTGAACAAGCTGCCCAACGAATTCAAATACTTCGATCCCACCAAAGTCTTGGGCAATCGAGAATGCGGGTTGCACGCCTAAAAAATAATTTTCAAAAAAAGGTCTTAGGATTAAATACGTTTAAAAATACAACAATGAGTACACGATTACAACCCAATGCTTTGGAAAGCGAAGCCATCTATATCCTCAGAGAAGTGGCAGCACAGTTTGAAAAACCTGTCTTGTTGTTTTCTGGAGGGAAAGATTCAATTACCTTGGTGCGCTTGGCACAAAAAGCATTTTATCCTTCTAAAATTCCGTTTCCTTTTTTGCATGTTGATACGGGACATAACTTTCCGGAAACCATTGAGTTTAGAGATCGTTTGTGTGCAGAATTGGGGGTGGAATTGATTGTCCGAAACGTACAAGACAATATCGATGCAGGGAAAGTACAAGAAGAATCTGGCAAATATGCGAGTAGAAATATGTTGCAGACTGAGACGCTTTTAGATGCCTTGGAGGAATTTGGTTTTGACGCTGCCATCGGGGGCGCTCGAAGAGACGAAGAAAAAGCAAGAGCAAAAGAACGTATTTTTTCTGTCAGAGATGATTTTGGAGGTTGGGATGAGAAAAACCAACGCCCCGAATTGTTTGACCTTCTAAACGGAAAAATTGACTTGGGACAAAACGTTCGAGTCTTTCCTATTTCCAATTGGACTGAGTTGGATGTATGGTCTTACATACAAAAAGAAAACATTGAAATTCCCTCCATCTATTTTGCACACCTGAGAAAAGTGTTTTTGAGAGATGGCATGGTTTGGTCTGCAAATGATGCCGTGGTATACCGTGAAGAGGAGGAAATTGTGGAAGAACGCATGGTGCGTTTTAGAACAGTGGGAGACATGAGTTGTACGGCAGCGGTCTTGTCAGAAGCGGTAGACATCGCCAAAGTTGTAGAAGAAATACGAGACTCCTCCATTTCGGAAAGAGGCGCACGTATCGACGACAAACGGTCAGAGGCTGCGATGGAGAAGAGAAAACAGCAAGGGTATTTCTAAAAAATAGATGATTTTGCTGCAACAAGTAAAAAAAATAAAAAATTAAACAAGGCAAATCGCCAATAGGGAACTAAAGAAATGGAAGTTTTAAAAATAGCAACAGCGGGAAGTGTAGACGACGGTAAAAGTACGTTGATTGGACGTATTTTATACGATACAAAATCTTTGACCGACGACAAATTAGAAGCCATTGAGCGAAGCAGCAAACAAAAAGGTTTCGATTACCTGGACTTCTCTTTGGCAACTGACGGTTTGGTGGCAGAAAGGGAGCAGGGAATAACCATTGACGTGGCCCACATCTACTTTTCAACAGCCAATAAGAGCTATATCATCGCAGACACTCCTGGCCATGTAGAGTACACTCGGAATATGGTTACAGGTGCTTCTACGTCTCAAGCAGCTGTGATTTTGGTAGATGCACGCAAAGGAGTCATTGAGCAAACCTACCGTCATTTTTTTATCAACAATTTGTTGCAAGTCAAAGACATCATTGTCGCGGTAAATAAAATGGATTTGGTCGCTTTTTCTGAAGATAAATTTACAGCTATTAAAAAAGAAATTTTAAGCTTGGCTGCCAAGTCGGATTACAAAGGGCAACACATCACGTTTATCCCTGTGAGTGCTTTGAAAGGAGACAATGTTGTGTACAAATCAGAAAATACGCCTTGGTATGTGGGGAAAACAATGTTGGAGCATTTGGAAAGTTTGAATGCACAAGATGTGTACGAAATTTCTCAAGCCCGTCTGCCTATCCAAGCAGTCATTCGTCCCAAGACGGAAGCTTTTCACGATTTCAGAGGCTATGCTGGGAAATTGTACGGAGGTTCTTTGAGTGTTGGAGATGCGGTGACGGTATTGCCTTCGAAGACCCGTTCCAAAGTCAAGGAGATTTATTTCTTTGACAAGACCTTTCAAACAGTTGAAAGAGGAACTTCTGTCAATATTACACTCGAAAATGACATCAATATCAGCAGAGGAGATCTGTTGGTGAAATCTGATGAATTGCCCAAAGAGGCCAAGCAAATTGAAGCAAAAATTTGTTGGATGGATGTGAAAAAATTGGTTCCAGGATCCAAATATATACTACAGCACGGTACGCAACGTGTTTTGGCAAAAATAGCAGCCATCAAAACGGTGATCAAAACTGATTTTTCTGGCAATGATGAAGATACAGACCATTTGGAAATAAACGCAATTGGACGCGTCAACTTAAAATTGGCAAAACCTTTGTTTTACGATGCCTATGCCGACAACAAAGCCAATGGGTCCTTTATTTTAATCGATCCACAATCCAATCATACCTCGGGGGTCGGTTTTATTCAATAATTAATTTTTTTGATGTCAATAAGCACATCACAAAACTCATATAAATACGTTTGATATGTTAAGTTTTAGATCAGAAATAGAAAATCCAGTAGTCGAGAAAGACATTGTCGACTTGGCCAATAAAATCCAACTCTTTCACGAAGGGAATATCGATGAAGAGAAATTTAGGAGTTTGCGATTGGCCCGTGGTGTCTACGGGCAACGTCAGTTTGGAGTTCAAATGATTCGAATCAAACTTCCTTATGGAAAAGTAACCAGTGATCAGTTGCACTGTATAGCAGATGTTTCCGATGAGTATTCTCGGGGTCGATTGCACATTACCACACGCCAAGATATTCAAATCCATTACGTAAGTTTGGACAGAACTCCTGAGTTGTGGGCCCAACTTGAAAAGAGCGACATTACCTTGCGTGAAGCATGTGGAAATGCCGTGAGAAACGTCACTGCTTCAGAAACGGCAGGGATCGATCCAAAAGAACCTTTTGATGTGTCTCCTTATGCACATGCCGTATTTCAGTTTTTTTTACGCAACCCTATATGTCAAGAATTGGGGCGTAAATTCAAAGTTTCTTTTTCGGGAACTTCAGAAGATACCGCTTTGAGTTACATGCACGATATTGGGTTTATAGCCAAAACAAAAACAATCAATGGGGCAGTTGTACGCGGCTTTAAAGTGATGTTGGGAGGTGGGCTAGGCTCACAGCCTCGATTGGCCGATGTGGCACATGAATTTTTAGAGACAGATAAGATCATTCCTTATATGGAAAGTGTTTTGCGTGTGTTTGACCGTTATGGAGAGCGTTCCAAGCGCGCCAAAGCACGTTTGAAATTTTTAATCAAAGAGCAAGGGTTGGAGGTGTTCAACGAGATTGTAGCAACCGAAACCAAAGCTTTGTTACACAAAATAGTTGCCATTGAAACGGCAGGTTTTGAAACTCCTGAACTCCCATCGATTGCCATTCCAAAAGTTCATATTTCTGACCAAGCAGCTTATGATGCATGGAAGGCAAACAACGTGATTGCTCAAAAGCAAGTAGGATTGTTTGCCATCGGGGTCAAAGTGACTGTCGGTGATTTTTACACCAAAGAAGCTCGGATTTTGGCTGATTTGATTAAGAAATATGCGGGAGACGAAATTCGTTTGACCCTAAGACAAGACATTTTGATACGTCATGTCAAAGAGGCTTTGTTGCCTTTTTTCTACCAAGAATTGGAAAAATTGGGAATGGTGGATTTGGGCTATCAATCCCTACAAGATGTCACAGCATGTCCCGGTACGGATACGTGTAACCTAGGGATTGCTAACAGTACGGGGATTGCTGATGAATTGGGAAAAGTACTGCGAGCAGAATATCCTCAGTTTGCCAACAACCCAAAGATGGAAATAAAAATCAGTGGTTGTATGAACGCTTGTGGACAGCACAACATGGCTGCCATCGGTTTCCAGGGAATGTCTGTTAAGTCAGGTAAAAATGTAGCTCCTGCCTTGCAAGTTCTTCTGGGAGGAGGTACGTTGGGAGACGGTCAAGGTCGTATTTCCGACAAAGTCATTAAAATTCCGAGCAGAAGGGGCCCAGCAGCCTTGCGTTTGGTGCTCAATGATTACATCCAAAACAGTGGAGGACAAACTTCTTTTATCAGCTATTATTTAGACAAAGGAGAAAAGTACTTTTACGACTTCTTAAAGCCCCTTTCTGACGTAACCAATTTAGATGCAATGGATTTTGTGGACTGGGGAGCTGAAGAAGCTTATGAAAAGGCAGTTGGAGTTGGAGAATGTGCTGGTGTGGTCATTGATCTGATTGCGACACTGTTGTTGGATAGCAAGGAGAAATTGGAGAATTCCAAAACTTCTTTTGAAGAGGGGAAGCATTCCGATGCCATCTATTATTCCTACAGTGCTATTGTCAATACAGCCAAAGCTTTGTTGACTGCTGAGGGGAAAAAGACAAATACCCATAACAAAATTATTGCTGATTTCAACGCGTTTTTTGTAGCGAGCAAAAAAATTGAGTTGGGAACCGATTTTGAGACTTTTGTATACCAAATCAATCAAAATGAGCCCTCAGAAGCTTTTGCTGCTCATTATTTGGAACAAGCAGAAAAGTTTTACAAGATTGTAGGAGCATACAGAGCCGAGGAATTAACAGAAGTATAAGCAGGCTATTTGAAGAGGTGATGTTATTTTTACAACTTCTTTTGAAAAGAGTAACAAGATGAAAAAACAACCTAAATTGACATTGGTAGGAGCAGGCCCGGGAGATCCGGATCTGATTACGTTGAAAGGCGTCAAGGCGTTGAACCAGGCAGATGTGGTTTTGTACGATGCCTTGGTCAATGAGTCTTTGTTGCAACACGCGCCTGAAGCCAAATTGCTTTTTGTGGGCAAGCGCTTAGGATGCCATGCGTATACTCAAGACGAAATCAATCAATTGATAGTAGACAACGCCTTGAGTTTTGGTCACGTTGTTCGGTTGAAAGGAGGGGATCCTTTTGTCTTTGGTAGGGGAACGGAAGAATTGGATTATGCGGAAAGTTTTGGCCTAGAGGTACAGATTGTTTCAGGTGTTACTTCTTCGATATCGGTTCCTGCCAGTTTGGGTGTGTCCTTGACCAAGCGAAAGGTAGCCAACAGTTTTTGTGTGGTAACTGGAACAACAACAGACCGTACGTTGAGTTCGGATTTGTACGCTTTTGCCAAAACCTCAGCGACGGTAGTCGTTTTGATGGGAATGAGCAAATTGGATCAAATAGTTGCCATTTTTAAAGGAGAAAACAAAGGAGATTTGCCTGTAGCCATTATTCAAAACGGCACCACTGAACAGGAAAAAATAGGCATTGGAACCATTGATACCATTGCAGCCGTAGTGGCTGAAGAGGCCTTGAGTTCCCCTGCGATTATTGTAATTGGAGAAGTGGTGAAGGAAAGTCAAAAGCTTCGATATTTTTATGAAGAACTTACGATTGACAACGAAGTTTTTTACGATCGATTTATCAATTAAAACAACCCATTCAAAAAATGGATACGCATACAAAGACCAATCATGAAAGCCCAAAGAAAGATGGACAGCCTTTGAACCAGCTGTACCCCATTTTTCTGAAGGTTAGGGTATTGCAGACCTTGATCATTGGAGGGGGCAATGTTGCTTTGGAAAAATTGACATTTCTTTTGAAATCAAGTCCAGATGCACAAGTGACTTTAGTTTCTCCTATGTTTCGTGAGGAGACCATTGCCTTGGCTAAAAAGCACGACATCCCGATGGTTTTGCAGGTCTATGACTCTAGTTTTTTGGAAGGAAAGCACCTGGTAATCGCCACCACAGATTCAGATGTCGTGAACAAAAGTGTTTACAAAGACTGCAAAGAGCAAAATATTTTGGTCAATTTGGCTGACAATCCTCCTTACTGTGATTTTTATATGGGCGGAATCGTTACCAAAGGAAATGTAAAAATAGCCATTTCGACGAACGGGAAATCGCCTACGATGGCGAAACGTTTGCGACAATTTTTTGAGGATGTTATTCCGGCGGACATCAATGAATTGGCAGAAAATTTAAACGAATATCGAAAAACAATCAAAGGTGACTTTGAACAAAAGGTGGAAGCCATGAATGAATTTACCAAATCTTTGGTTTCCAAAATCAAATAAATTGAATAACAACAGGGGCAAGTGGTAATTTATTGCGATTTTTGCCTTTTATAGTAATTGTATAAAAAGAGAAAAAAATGATCAAAACAGATATTTTAATAATTGGAGCCGGTCCCGTGGGGATGTTCGCTGTTTTCGAAGCAGGATTGTTAAAGTTGCGTTGTCACCTGATTGACGCATTGGCAGAACCAGGAGGTCAATGTACAGAGATTTATCCCAAAAAACCGATTTATGACATCCCAGCGTATCCCGAAATTTTAGCAGGAGATTTGGTGAAAAATTTGGCAACTCAAATTGCGCCTTTTCAGCCGAGTTATACTTTGGGAGAGCGCGCGGATACAATTGAAAAATTAGCGGATGGCAGTTTCAAAGTGACCACCAATAAAGGGACAGAACACAACGCACCTGTTGTGTTTATTGCAGGAGGACTCGGGTCTTTTGAACCCCGAAAACCGCCCATCAAAGAAATTGTCGATTTCGAAGATTGTGGTGTGGAATACATCATCAAAGATCCTGAAATTTACAGAGGTAAAAAAGTAGTCATTTCAGGAGGGGGTGATTCCGCCTTGGATTGGGCTATTTTCTTAGCCGATATTGCTGATGAGGTGTCGTTGGTACACCGAAGAAAAGACTTTAGAGGAGCTTTGGATTCTGTGGAAAAAGTAGCGGAATTGTCCAAAGAAGGAAAAATCAATTTGATTACCGATGCCGAAGTCAAAGAAATTCATGGAGAAGGAAAGGTGTCTTCTTTGTTGATTCAACACAAAACAGAAGGGGCAATTGTCAAAGAATGTGATCATTTTGTTCCCTTGTTTGGTTTGTCACCAAAACTCGGTCCCATTGGAGATTGGGGGTTGGAAATCGAAAAAAATGCTATTGTCGTAAACAATGCTTTGGATTACAGTACTAACATCCCAGGAGTTTTTGCTATTGGTGATGTCAATACATATCCGGGAAAGCTCAAATTGATTTTGAGTGGTTTCCACGAAGCAACCATCGCAGTTCAGTTTGCGTACAACATCATCAACCCCGGAAAGCGGTATGTGATGAAGTACACAACCGTCAATGGTGTTACAGGTTTTGATGGTGAAAAGAAAGAAGCGAAAAAAGCAGTTGTAAAAAGCATCGTATAATGTCAGATATCAAGGTAAAAATAACAGATAGAGAAGGAGTGGTTCATAATTTAGAAGCACCGACAGATATGGGGATGAACCTCATGGAATTGTGCAAAGCCTACGAATTGCCTGTTGAAGGGACTTGTGGGGGGATGGCTATGTGTGCCTCTTGCCAGTGCTATGTAACTTCTGATCACGAGCTGCCTGAAAAGGGAGATGCTGAAGAAGACATGTTGGACCAAGCTTTTTTTGTGGAGGACAACAGTCGTTTGGGCTGTCAACTTCACCTAACGCTTGAGCTAGACGGTCTGGAAATCGTTTTGGCTCCCGAAAGTGACGTTTGATCTTGATTAAGAGTCGTTTTAAGACCTATTGCAAATAAAAAAAGGCGGTTTAAAACCGCCTTTTTTTGTGCTCGTTTGTTTTTGCTATTTGCAATAGGAGATTTTAGAGGTTAAAACCTACTCACAACAAACCAAATCCCAAATCCAATTAAAAAAAGAATTCCCAAAACACTAATTGTTATTAAGAATCGGGAAGGACGCGCTTCTATAGGGGTGTGTTTGCTACAAATCAAGGAGAGGTTTAAAATGGCGTAAAATGGGGCACTTAAAAAAGAAAGAATGGTCGCAATCTTGATCAACCAAGCCATTTCAGATTTGAAGAATAAAAGTATGCAAAGGGTTCCAATGGCTAAAAAAGAGATCCAAAACCAATACCCGTATTTGTAATTGCGTTTTCCGAGAAGTTCCGTGGCTTTGAGCATTGACCTTGGAGAAGCATCCAAAGTAGTCAAACTCGTACTAAACATGGTTGTAAGTGCAGCAAAGGCAATAATCCAATAACTGCTAGGCCCCAAGTTTTTAGTGTACATGGAAACCAACTGTTGTGAGAATTTGACAGCCCCTCCTTCAAAAGTATCACCGGAGCCATAAAACACAAAACAGCCAAGAGCGACAAAACATAGGCCTATTGACAAGGTGGCCGCATAGCCAATGTTGAAATCCAATAAAGTTTGTTTGAGCGTCGTCTTTGTTTCTTTTTGCTTTTCAACAGTCCACAGCGATTGCCAAACAGAAATGTCCAAAGGGCCAGGCATCCATCCCATAAAAGCGATCAAAAAACCAATCTCCAAAGCGCCTTGGGGAATGATTTGTCGAAAATGGATGGTTTGTGTGTGATTTTTAAAGGCGATACTGACAGCGATAAAAGTTGTTAGTGTCAAAACAAGCACGATGTATTTGATCAAGTTGTCTAGCAATTTGTATTTTCCTAGGGTCAATAATAAGAAGGCCACAGCAGTGACTAAAAGGCTCCAGATAAAAATAGAAGCATCACTTCCGAAAAGGTTAGCTGCCAGCCCTGCGGTTACAATAGTCACGGCCGCTTGTATGGTAAACATGGTTGCAAACGTGAGAACAAAATAGGCTCTTAGGGCATTTTTTGACATTTTTTGATACCCTTCCAAAAGACTTTCTCCTGTTGCAGCGGCATACCTTGGACCAAATTGAAAAAAGGGGTACTTACAGAAATGGGCCAAAAGGAGCGCCCAGACCAAACCGAAACCGAAATCTGCTCCGGCTTTGGTGGATTGTACGAGGTGTGAAACCCCAATAGCAGCTCCTGCAAACAACAATCCAGGACCTAATTTTTTTATGAATTTGAACATGTTTTGAGTGTGTAAAGGGAGCTAAGAAAGTTTTGTGAAAAGGGATTGAAGTATTTGTTAATACGTTTGTTTTGAAGGATGTATTTTAATTTAAAGAATTTGAGTTTTGGATGATTTCTGCGAGGAGTTTTTTCGCTCTCAGAAGTTTGACTTTGACATTGTTGATTGGCTCATTTAATTCCGCTGCAATCTCTTTGTAAGTCAATTCTTGAAAATATCTTAAATGAATTACTTTTTGGTAGTGAGGTTTTAAGAGTTTGATGTGCGCGAGCAACTGCGAAAGGTTTTGTTCGATGATCAATTGGTCTTCTGGAGAAGGAGCATCATCGGTGATGTCTTGTGTGTAATTGAAAATAGGATCTATTGTTAACAACTCTTTTTTTGTTTTTCTCAATTCGTCAATCTGTAAATTTTTAGAAATGGAAAGCAGCCAAGTTTTAAAATTGTAGGAGTCCTTGTACAAGTCTATCTTGTCAAATGCTCTTGAGAAAGTCTGAATGGTGATGTCTTCTGCTTTGTTTTCGTCATTGGTTTTGGAAAATTGAAATCGGTAGATGTCATTCCAATAATGATTGAGCAAAGCTTTGAAAGCAGCTTGTTTGCCCTGTTTTGCCTCAGCAATATATAGTTGAATTGATTCTGTCATGTTATTTTCAAATTCCAGACGGACTAAAATAAATAGGGGATAAAAAAAGTAAAGCTTTTAAAAGTAGGTGTAATTTCCTAAAAAATGCACAAAAATTATTTTTTTTTAAAATTTGTGAATTTAACATACCAGGAAATGAATGGATGGAAGAGACGTTGTTATCTCCGAAAAGAGTTACAGATCAATGAAGATGATGTTACTTGTTTTCGCAGTCTTCCGGCATTTTTCCGCAAAAACCACAAGGCTCTCCCTTTTCATTGAAATTGCTGTTTTGACTGGCGCATGTCCCTGAGAACTCCCCGTCTTTTTTTGCCCAAATTTTAATAGCAATCCCTGCAAATCCAAGTGCCAATAGGAAAAAAGTAATTAGAAGAAGTTTCATGAACAAAATAGTTTTGAGTTGCAAAGATAGACAAAAGAAAAAAATAAAATTCAAACAATACAAAATCTTTACAGCATGTCTAAAGAGTTGATAAAACCCAATCTTTTCAAGTCAATATCTGTACTTGAAAGAAGAAATACAATTGTTTTTAAAGAATTTAATGACAAGAGTTTTAGGATGTTATTTTCTTTTGTTTATTTTTTTTGAGGTATTTTTTCAAAACAACATAGAGCTCCTTTTTGAGTTTTCGATTTCTTTCTTTCAACGTATTTGTTTGAATGGCCCAATCAAAGTGTTTGTTTCGATAGGTTTCGTATTCATTGGGGACTATAATGTCGTCCAACAGTTCTTGAAGTCGGTTTCTGTGAACTTGCAAATGTTGAAGGAGGTCAGCTCCCATCTTTTGATTTTTTTTCAATGAGTCTATTGTTTTTTTAGACTTGACAATGTGTTCTTTGTCCAGAAAGGCTAGTGTGTAATCGAGAATCAATTCTTCAAAAAAATGTTCTTCGTCTGCAATGAATTTTAATTCGGAGATCCATCTATTGGTTGCTTGGTACATCTCTGATGTTCCTGTTTTTATCTCTTTTTTTTTCATTTTGTTCGTGGTTTTTAATGCTGAAAAGGGAAACTGTTTGATAGATTTTCGACAGTTCCCCTCTTAAAAGACAGTTCCTTTTTTTTAACAAACACAAGTTTCAATCTTGTTTGTCAGTTGATGCATTTTCAATCAACTGATTTTAATTTGTTTTTCAGGGCTTGTTTTTACAGCTTCTTTTTTTGCCAATTGCAACTGTAAAATCCCTTTTTTGTAAGTCGCATTTACGTTGACTTCCAAATCGGCAGAGGCGGGAAGTTTGAGCGATCTATTAAAAGAATTGAAGGAAAACTCTTTGCGCTTATAATTTTCCGTTGTTTCTTCTTCCTCTTGAGTTTTTTCTCCAGAAACATGTAGTATGTTTTCATCGAGAGTGATGTTAAAATCTTCTTTTGAAAACCCAGGAACGGCAAACTCGATTTCAAACAAATCATCTTTTTCTTGAATGTTCATGGCGGGTAATATTCCGTTGTCAAATGTGAAATCATCATTGACAAATGGGTCGAAGCTCAGTAAATTTTTAAACGCATCATTTCTCCAAGGAAATAGAGCGTTTTGTGTGTTGAATTTTAAAAGTGTCATGGCATATTTATTTAAGTTAAACGTCTGCGGATGTTCAAAAGTATAAGATGAAAAAAGCATATAAAATGATATTTGTCAACATCTATAAATTATTTTTTTTGAGGCAGGTGTTTTGCTAGCGTTGCTTGGAATAATATTCGCGTACCAATGCGACAATTTGATTGTCTGTCATGTTGTCTTTTTTTTGAACTTCACTTGTTTTGCAAAACAACTCTTTGTAGTGTTCGTGCAATTCTTTTTTTAATTTGAAATTGGTTTCAGCTGGACCAAAAATCACCAATTCATCCGCATCTTTGATTTCAGTTACAATTGTTTTGAAATAGTTTTTAAGTTGTTGTTTTTCACGTTCAAGGTATTTGCTATCGTGTACAACATCTTGTGGCCCCCCTTTGAGTCGGGTTCCAGACCCACCTTTTACATGAAAATCATCCAAATTGGACGCAATGGTTTTGAATGGGTTTTGTTTGTTTGAAAGGTCTACAATATGTGCTTTTCGTTTGTCAATCCAGATACCAATTTGCTTCATGGGTTTGTGCTTTAGGTTTGTTGGTGTTTATGAATTAAGTTTCTTTCATTCCATATAATTTTCAGTCACTTTTGCCATTTTTTTTCAATACAGGCAATACCAACAAAGGCTTTTGCAAATGAAACCCAATTTGATGTATCAGAGAACCTGAAAATAATTTTTCAAAAAACGTGTGTTTGTAACGCAGCATAACGATCAGGTCTATCGGTGTATTTTTTTTAAAATTCTCAATAGTTTCTTCTGTGTTTTGGTTGTCAACAAAGTGAAATAAGTGAGCAATGCCATGAAACAGCTTTTCAAGTTGCAATTTGTTTTCTTTTTGTTGGGTAGATAAATTGTACCCATAAGTGGCG
Source organism: Flavobacteriaceae bacterium UBA7433 (assembly GCA_002477565.1). Lineage (GTDB taxonomy): Bacteria > Bacteroidota > Bacteroidia > Flavobacteriales > Flavobacteriaceae > Flavicella. The sequence goes on along the minus strand of DLQL01000026.1, from coordinate 20,085 downwards.
TTTAAAATATGGATCATTGAGTGGTTATTTGTGCCAATTTCCAAGAGTTCTTTGAGCGTTTCTTTTTGAAAGTTTACTTCGTAATTTGTTGGAAATAAGATTTTAACGAGCGGGGAGAAGGGGTGTTTTTGAGGGATTGCCAGGATCGGACACTTTGTTTTGTCTATTGCGTGAATGGTATTGGTGCCAAACAAAATCTTTTGAATCCCACTAGCTCCTTTGGTTCCCATCACAATCAACTCAATTGCATGTGCTTCCGTCAGCTTTTCGATTTCCGATTGCAAGGTGTTGAAAGATGAAATTGTTTCGAATTGGTGTTTGTCATTTGGATATTTTTCTAAAATCTTTTCCTTTGTCTTTTTGAGTCTGTTTTGAGAGTTTTTACGTGTGATGTCCATCAGTTCTAAATCTCGTCTGCTCGTAAGACTAAGTTCAGGATTGTACAATATAGGGGTGTAAGTATGCACCAAATACAACAAGCATTCGGTTGTTTTAAAGAGCTCTAGGGCGTAGCAAATGGCGTTCCATGAATTTTCAGAAAAGTCTGTAGGCAAAAGTATTTTTTTCATTTCAAACAACTGTTTTGTAGTTTTCTTTACAAACAAATAGGATTGTATGCAAAAAGGAGCTTTTCAGTTTAATTTTTGTTTAAATCAATTAATTGGCCGGTATTTTGGTGGTTGTTAAATTGTGAATGGGGAGCTTTTTTTATGAGTTTGAAACCCTTCAAGGATTTTATTTTTGTTCTTCCCAAGAATGTTTTAAAATGAAATGGGGGGTTGCCCCCCCATTTCGTTGATTGTCCCAAAAGATTAATTCAGACATAGAAATCACCGACATTGTCTTTAAACAAGAGTCGTTTCCTTCCGTTTTGTCAGTTATTTTGGAACACCAACTGTGACCCTAGGATTCGCTTCAAAGGATCGAGTTTTGAGAGCATATCTTATGTGTGATTTCTCCTTTGTTTTGGCACTGATGGGCATTCTTTTCTCAAGGTTGCAGAACAGCTAGTATCGGTTAAAGATAGATATCCAATAGTGTTCAAAACTCTTCAAGAAATTTTCAATTTTTCAATGAACTAAAATTTTAGTTATACAACCCTTGTCTAAAGGTAATTAACAAATGTTAATAATGCAAAATAATAGTAATATTTTTTAAAAATTATTTGCCACTATTGTCATACTAATGACGTTTTTTATCCTCTGTGCAAACACACGACACAAAAAAAACACCTTTATGACTAGCAAAAGGTGTTTCTTAAGGTTTTCGGGAATCTTTTTTTTAGAAAGAATACCTGTTTTCAGAGATCAATTTCGAGGCGATTGATTTTCGCAACGCGATTGCATCAGGATGGTTGTGGTACTTGGTGAATCGTTTCAAGCCCATGAGCAGCATTTGCTGTTCGTCTCCCTTGACCAATGAAAAAATAGCTTCTTTTGCTTTGCTCGAGATCTTTTCTACGGCATTGAACAGGTTTAATTGAGCCATGGCAATTTGTGCTTTGCTATCTGCATCAGGAGCCTGTTGCACTCTTTTTGCTGTTTTCAAGAGCGTGGATTCTGCCAAATAAATTTCTATAATGATTTCTGCTATGCAAGAGACCAATTGTTGTTGCTTTTCGAGTTCCATGCCATGGATTTCCACTGCCTTTCCGGCAATCATCAAGGCTACTTTTTTTAAATTTGAAACCATTGCATTTTCTTCAGAAAACAATACCGAATAGTCAGGCGTCTCAAACGCTGGAATACCCATCAATTCCTGAGCTACCTCCATGGCTGGAGTCATCAAGTCTAGTTCCCCTTTCAATGCTTTTTTTAGAAGCATGCCAACAGTCAAAAGGCGATTGATCTCATTTGTTCCTTCATAGATTCTACCAATGCGCGCATCTCGCCAAGCTGCTTCCATAGGGGTTTCTTTGGAAAATCCCATGCCTCCAAAAATCTGTATGCCCTCATCGGTTACGTATTGTACTGTCTCAGAGGCGTATACTTTTAAGATGGCACATTCGATGGCGTATTCTTCGACTCCTTTTAATTCTGCTTCTTGGTGTGATTTACCGGCTGCAATAAATTCATCAATTTTGTTTTGAATGTCTTTTGCTGCTCGGTAACAACCCGATTCTGACACATATGTTTTCGTAGCCATTTCTGCGAGTTTGTACTGAATGGCACCAAAAGAGGAAATGGGTGTTTTGAATTGTTTCCGTTCGTTGGCGTATTTGATGGCTTCGTTGTTGATTCTTCTGCATGCATCCAAGCAGGCTGCAGCCAATTTGATGCGTCCTACATTCAATGAATTTAAGGCAATTTTAAAACCGGCACCTCTTTCAGAAAGCATGTTTTCCAAGGGAACTTTTGTGTCGCTGAAAAAAACTTGTCTTGTAGAAGATGCTTTGATGCCTAATTTGTGTTCTTCTTCGCCCAAGAGAATACCGTTTGGAGTATTTGAGTCGTATTCAACGATAAATGCAGTGATGTTTTTGTCCTCTTCAATTCGTGCAAAGACAATCATCAAGCTGCAAAACCCTGCATTTGAAATCCACATCTTTTGACCAGAAATCAGGTAATGCTTGCCATCTTCTGTGAGTGTTGCTTTTGTTTTTCCAGAGTTGGCATCACTTCCGGCTCCGGGTTCTGTAAGGCAATAAGAGCCAAACCATTCTCCAGAAGCCAACTTAGGAACGTATTTTTGTTTTTGGGCTTCAGTCCCATACAACAAAATAGGCATGGTTCCAATCCCTGTGTGAGCGCCAAAGGCAGTAGCCATTGAGCCCGAAGCACCAGAAATATAATCACAAACCAACATGGCCGAGACAAATCCCATGCCCATTCCTCCATAGACTTCTGGAACAGAAATACTCAGAAGCCCCATCTCTCCGGCTTTGACCATGATTTCTTCTGTAAAAGCATAGTCCCCCTCTTCAAAACGGTTTTTTTGTGGCCACACATCTCGGTCAATAAATTCTTGTACCGAGACTTTCATCATTCGTTGTTCCTCCGTAAAGTCTTCCGTGATAAAAACATCGGTTGCTTTTGTTTCTTTGGTTAAAAACTCACCTCCTTTTATTGTTTCCATAATTACTTTTTTTAAGTTGAAAAAATAAAATTTATTTTAAAAATTCATAAATCCCCGCGGCACCTTGTCCTGTTCCGACACACATGGTGACCATTCCGTACTTGTTTTTTCGTCTTCTCATTTCGTTAAACAGCTGTACAGACAGTTTTGCACCTGTGCATCCCAGGGGATGACCAAGAGAAATGGCACCTCCATTGACATTCACAATCTCCTGATTGATTTCTAAGGCGCGTAAGACTGCCAAAGATTGAGAAGCAAATGCCTCGTTCAATTCAATCAAATCGATGTCTTTGAGTTGCATGCCTGCACGATCCAAAGCCTTAGGAATCGCTTTTACAGGACCAATTCCCATGATTTTTGGGGGTACGCCAGCTACTGCAAAAGAAACCATCCGAGCAATGGGTTCTAAATTCAATTCCTTGACCATTTTTTCGCTCATGACTAACACAAAAGCTGCACCATCACTCATCTGTGATGAGTTTCCAGCCGTTACAGATCCACCATTCGCAAAAACAGGTTTTAGTTTGGCCAGTGCTTCTATGGAAGTGCTTCTTCTGGGGCCTTCGTCTTTGGAAACGGTAAAATTCCGTTGTTGTTTATTGTCTTCTTCGTTCATAAAAATTTCTTCCACCTCAATCGGAACAATGTCCTCTTTGAAAAGATCCTTGTCCAAGGCGTTCAAAGCTTTTTGATGGGAACGAAATGCAAATGCATCTTGGTCTTCCCGAGAAACCTTGTATTGCTTGGCAACCGCTTCTGCGGTCAACCCCATTCCCCAATAGTAATCTTCATGGCCTGCGGCAGTTGCTTTGTAATTGGGAACCGGTCTGTAACCTCCCATTGGGATGTAGCTCATGCTTTCGACACCACCGGCCAAAATACAATCTGCCATGCCTGCTTGAATTTTTGCAGCAGCAATGCTTATTGTCTCCAAACCAGACGCACAATAACGGTTGACCGTCATTCCAGCAACGGTATCGATTTTCAAGCCCATCAAAGAAATCAGTCGGCCAATATTTAATCCTTGTTCTGCTTCCGGCATGGCATTTCCGACAATCACATCATCGATCCGAGATTTGTCCAATGCGGGCACATTTTTCAGCAGGTGTTCGATGGTTTCTGCTGCCAATTCGTCCGGTCTTTTGAATCGAAAAACCCCTTTTGGTGCTTTCCCAACAGCAGTTCTGTATCCTTGTATGATGTATGCGGTTGTGTTCATATATGTGTTTTTTAGAGGTGTTTTTTGTTCAAGAACTCTTTTGTGAAAAATCTAATTCCTCAAAGGTTTTCCTGTCTTCAGAGTGTGTTGTATGCGTTCCAAGGTTTTGCGTTCTGTCAACAAGGACAAAATGGCTTCTCGTTCTAAGTCTAATAAGTACTGTTCAGAGACAAATGTCGGTTCGGACAAATCTCCTCCGGCCATGATATAGCCCAATTTATTGGCGATTTTTTTGTCGTGCTCGGATGCGTACTGTCCTTTTTGAAGGCTGTCGGTTCCAACTTGAAACATGCCCAGTGCTTGTTGTCCAAGAACTTTAATCTTTTTCCGGATGGGTTGTGTGTAGCCGTCTTCTAACATCTGCAGTGCGTAGCGCTTTGCAATGGCGATCTGTCGGGCAGGGTTGACCACAACCAAATCTTTGCCCTCTTGGTAATACCCCAGGTCAAAAGCTTCGTGTGCGGATGTAGCCACCTTTGCCATGGCGATATTGATAAAGCTATCCCGCAATCGGTTTAACTTGACATCGTCTTTTAAAAACGCTTCGGAGGCACGCAGCGTCATTTCTTTGGTTCCTGCACCAGCAGGAATGATGCCCACTCCAAACTCTACGAGTCCTGTATAGGTTTCTGCGGAGGCAATTACTTTGTCTACGTGCAAACTCATCTCACAAGCACCCCCAAGAGTCATTCCTCTTGGAGTGAGCAGTGTGGGAACGGAAGAATAGCGCAAACGCATCACTGTGTCTTGAAACAATTTTGTCGCCCGATTCAATTCGTCGTATTCCTGTTCAACAGCCAGTAAAAAAGCCATGGCTAAGTTGGCACCCACAGAAAAATTAGCGGCTTGATTTCCTAAGATGACTGCTTCGTATTCTTGTTCGGCCAAATCGATGCCTTTGTTGATGGCTTCTAGTACTCCGCCTCCAATTGTATTCATCTTGGATTGAAATTCGACGTTCAATACCCCGTCGCCAAGGTGTTGGATTGCTGCTTCCTTGTTGGACCAAATGGTGTTGGTTTCCCGAATGTTGTTTAAAATTAGGAAGCTTTCTTGTCCGGGTACTTTGAGGTTGGATTTTGTGGCGATGTCATGGTAGCAGGAAGCCCCTTCTTGAATTGTGTAAAAGGAATTTTGGCCTTTTTCAAGCATCTCGCTCACCCAGTTGTTCAAACTGAGATTTTCAGATTCGATGAGTTCGATTCCTTTTTCGATGCCGATGGCGTCCCAAATTTCAAAAGGACCGTGTTCCCAGCCAAATCCGGCTTTCATAGCGTCGTCTATTCGGAACAACTCCTCAGATATTTCGGGAATTCGGTTTGCGCTGTAAGCAAACAATGCCGCCAATGTTTTTCGGTAAAACAGGCCCGCTTTGTCTTTTCCTTCAATCAATATTTCAAAACGATCGATGACTTTGTCAACATTTTTTGTCGCCGACAAACTTGCAAATTTCGCTTTTTTAGAAGGGCGATAACCAAGGGTGTCTAAGTCAAGAGCTAGAATTTGTCTCTTTCCATTGGCGTCGATGTCTTTTTTGTAAAAGCCTTGCTTTGTTTTGTTGCCCAGCCATTTATTTTCAAGCATTGTACTGAGAAATGTAGGCAGTTCAAAAAGGGCATGTGCTTCGTCTTCGGGGCAGTTTTTATGGAGTCCGTTTGCTACGTGAACAAGTGTGTCCAATCCGACCACATCAACGGTTCGAAAAGTGGCTGATTTTGGGCGCCCGATGAGCGGCCCTGTTAATTTGTCAACTTCTTCTATGCTGAGCTTCAGTTCTTTGACAATGTGAAACATACTCATGATTCCAAAAATACCGATGCGGTTGCCGATAAATGCGGGAGTGTCTTTTGCAAGCACAGCTGTTTTTCCAAGAAAATTTTGACCGTAGTTCATCAAGAACGCTACCCATTCGGGTTTGCAAGAAGGACCTGGAATTACCTCAAAAAGCTTTAGATATCTGGGTGGATTGAAGAAATGAGTCACAGCAAAATGTTCTTGAAAATCTTTGCTGCGTCCTTCATTCATAAATTTGATGGGAATCCCAGATGTGTTTGAGGTAATAAGAGTTCCAGGTGTTCTGTATTTTTCTATGGATTCAAAAACACGTTTTTTGATGTCTAAACGTTCTACGACAACTTCTAAAATCCAATCCACACCGGCGATTTTGTGCAGGTCGTCTTCCAAGTTTCCCGTCTTGATCCTCTTTGCGAATTCTTTTTTGTAAATAGGGGAGGGACTAGATTTTAAAGAAGCCAAAAGGTGCTCGTTTACAATGCTATTTCGCACAACTTTGTCTTGCATTTTAAGTCCATCTGCAGTTTGTTTTTTGTTGAGTTCCTTTGGAGGGATGTCTAACAACAATACTTCCACTCCTATGTTGGCAAAATGACAAGCGATTCCAGATCCCATAATCCCGGATCCAATGACTGCGACTTTTCGTATGTGTTTTTTCATTTGGTAAAAATTCTGAGATTTTATTCTCATGGGTTTGTTTAAAAATGAGGCAGGGCTTTATTTTGACTCAAATATCAATCGATCCGAAATCAATTGATTGATTGTTTCGGTGACCTCAAAAAAATGTTTTATTTGTACTTCTGACAATTGATTTTTGACGGTTTCGTTAAATCGAAGCACACTTTTTTTCGAATCTTCTCTTTTCTCTTTTCCGAGTGCTGTCAATTTTATAAAAACACCCCGTCCATCCTTTGGATTTTTTTCTCTGTAGATCAATTCTTTGGTTTCCATGTTCTTTAACAACCGTGATAGACTCGTAGATTCCATTCCCATTTTTGGTCCCAATGCCGTTGATGCTGTGCCCTTCTCTTGGTCGATGTTCAATAGCATGAATCCGGTAGCCATCGTGCTTTCGTGTTTTGTTGCTTCTTCGTTGTACATTTTAGCAACGGCTTGCCATGTTGCTCTCAGGTGATGGTCTAATGATTTTTCTTTGGGGTACATTGTTAAAAATATATTTTGATTTACTATGCATGCATAACAAATCTATGCAAATATTTCAAACTGACAAAACAATCGCAAAGAAATATGACAGCCCAATTAAATTTATATCTTTGAAAGCAAACCTCTAAAAGAATTTCATTTGTTAAGGATTGAAAATGTAAGTAAAAGTTATGGAGCCAAGCAAGCGCTGAAAGGGGTTTCAATTTCAATCCCCAAAGGAAGTATTTGTGGATTGTTGGGTCCTAATGGAGCTGGAAAGACCACTATCATTCGGATTTTAAATCAAATTATTTTACCAGATTCCGGCAAAATCTATTTGGACGGAGCGTTATTGGCCCCCAAACACATAGCTGCAATCGGCTATTTGCCGGAAGAACGCGGCCTGTATAAAAACATGAAGGTAGGTGAGCAAGCCTTGTATTTGGCCCAATTGAAAGGGCTGTCAAAAGGCGAAGCGACCAAAAGACTTCGCTATTGGTTTGACAAATTTGACATTGCTGACTGGTGGCACAAAAAAATCCAAGAGCTTTCCAAGGGAATGGCACAAAAAATACAATTCATTGTCACCGTGTTGCACCGTCCAAAATTATTGATTTTTGACGAGCCATTTAGTGGTTTTGATCCTGTAAATGCGGCATTGATGGCCAAGGAAATTTTACAACTTCGCGACGAAGGTGCAACCGTTATTTTCTCCACACATCGGATGGAATCCGTTGAAGAAATGTGTGACCACATCGTTTTGCTTCACCGATCGGAAAAGATTTTGGAAGGTTCCTTGACTTCCTTGCAAAAACAATTTCAGTCTCGTGTTTTTGAGATTGGATTGCAAACAACTGATAAGAAGCAAGTGATGGCAAAGTTGTCTTCTAAGTTTGGTGTTTCAGAAGCCCACTTCCAAACGCAGCAGGACGAATTGAAATTCCATCTGCAATGGGATCTTGACAAATCTTCAAACGAGTTGATTCAAGCCCTGCAAGCATATGGGGAAATCTCTCATTTTGTTGCTGCCATTCCTACGGTGAATGAAATTTTTATGAAAGCCGTAAACGTACATATCGAATAGGTTTGCAAACTGAAATGCGTTGTTGAGCGTACTTTGAATAATAGAACAATGAAAAAACTACAATTGATTATTTACAGAGAGTTTAAAAGTAAAGTGAACAACAAATCTTTTGTGATTCTTACTTTTCTCAGTCCTTTTCTTGTCATTGGGATGGGCATGCTCATCTACTACCTCAGTGCATTGAATGGAAAGGATGTAAAAGAAATTGTCCTAGTAGATCAGTCTGCCTTGAAGTTCAAGGACGTGTTTTTGGACAATCCTACTGAGAAATATTTAGACTTTACGGATTTGGGACTTGAACAGTCCAAAGATCTTGTCCGGCAACACAAATACAGTGGCTTGCTGTACATTCCACCAATTTCTAAGGGCGTCAAACATTTGGCAGAGTCCATTGAATTTTTTTCTGAAGAGACACCGAGTCTTCCTTTTTTGAGTGCGTTGGAAAGCAAAATCGAAGAACGGCTAAAGTTGCACAAATTAAGTTTGTCTGGAGTGACTTCTAAAACCATCTCAGAAGCGCATTTTGATGTCGATCTCATACAGGTTAACTTCTCAGGAGAACAATCCTCCAAGTTGGGCAATGGGTTGCGAATAGGATTGGGGTTGGGTGCGGGCTATTTGGTCATGATGTTTATCATCGTCTACGGAAATTCGGTCATGCGAAGTGTGATTGAAGAAAAGACCAGCCGGATCATTGAAATTGTTATTTCCTCTGTCAAACCTTTTCAGTTGATGTTGGGTAAAATTGTGGGCAATGCGATGGCGGGCCTTTTGCAGTTTTTTATATGGGGAATTTTGCTCGTGCTTTTTGGACTATTGGCACGTTTCTTTACAGAGGGAGGTTTTGGGACAACGCCTTCTTCTCTTGTAGCAGCATCCAACATCGAAATGCCCGCTCAGAACAGCGAACAAAGCACCTTAATCCTCAAAGAAATAGGGGCACTTCCACTGTTTCAGATGTTTGTCATGTTTGTTTTTTACTTTTTGGGCGGCTTCTTTTTTTACAGCGCGATCTATGCGGCCATTGGAGCTGCCGTAAACAGTGAAACAGATACTCAGCAATTTCTATTGCCAGTCCTGCTTCCTCTGATGCTAGCCGTCTATGTAGGCATTGTTTCGGTGGTAGATGCACCTCACGGCCCTGTGGCGACAGTATTTTCGATTTTGCCCTTTACTTCTTCAATCGTCATGCTGATGCGAATTCCATTTGGTGTTCCTTGGTGGGAGTTACTCCTTTCTATGGCATTATTGTTGATAAGCTTTGTAGGAATGGTTTTGTTCGCTGCAAAAATTTACCGCATTGGGATTTTGATGTACGGTAAAAAACCCAGTTACAAGGATTTGTACAAATGGTTGCAGTATTAAATATTTTTTTAGAATAAATTGAAAAAACATGAGTAAAATTTTGATCATTGAAGACGAGGCAGCAATTCGGCGCGTATTGTCAAAAATAATTGCAGAAGAAAGTACATCCTACCAAGTATTTGAGGCAGAAGATGGGCTTAAAGGCCTAGAAATGCTTCTTACAGAAGAATTCGACTTGATTTTGTGCGATATCAAAATGCCTAAGATGGATGGTGTGGAAGTATTGGAAAAAATAAAAAAAGCAAATCCTACAATTCCTGTCGTCATGATTTCTGGTCATGGAGATTTGGAAACTGCTGTCAACACCATGCGTTTGGGAGCGTTCGATTACATCTCAAAACCTCCAGATTTGAACCGTCTTTTGAATACGGTTCGCAACGCTTTGGTTCGTAAAGACTTGGTTGTTGAAAACAAGAGATTAAAGAAAAAAATAAGCAAACGCTATGAGATGATTGGCAAAAGCCAGGGCATTTCCAAGATCAAAAACATGATTGAGAAAGTAGCACCTACCGATGCACGTGTTTTGATCACGGGACCGAATGGAACAGGAAAAGAACTGGTGGCTCATTGGATACACGAAAAAAGCAATCGCAATGTTGCACCTATGGTGGAGGTAAACTGTGCTGCGATTCCTTCTGAATTGATAGAAAGCGAATTGTTTGGGCATGTAAAGGGTTCCTTTACGGGTGCCAACAAAGATCGGGCAGGAAAATTCGAAGCTGCAAACAACGGTACTGTTTTTTTGGACGAAATTGGAGACATGAGTTTGTCAGCACAAGCCAAAGTTTTGAGAGCGCTGCAAGAAAATAAAATCAGCCGTGTTGGAAGCGACAAGGACATTCAGGTGAATGTTCGTGTGGTTGCAGCGACCAACAAAGACTTAAAAAAACAAATTGCAGCGGGTAATTTTCGAGAGGATTTGTACCACCGTTTGGCAGTGATTCTGATTGCTGTTCCCAAGTTGAACGATCGCAGGGAAGACATTCCACTGTTGGTGGATTACTTTTCAAAAAGCATCGCCAAGGAGCATGGTACGGCTCAAAAAAAGTTTACTCTTAGCGCAATCGAGATTTTGAAATCATATGATTGGACTGGGAATATTCGAGAGTTGCGCAATGTTATCGAACGCTTGTTGATTTTAGGTGGTTCCGAAATATCGGAAAGCGATGTGCGCATGTTTGCGAACAAATAAATACAGGCCCTTAAAAAACAAACTTACCGAGAAGCCTCTTCCGTTTTGCTTGATGTTCCAATTTTTTGTTGCATGATTTGAAGCTCTCGTTCTGTAAAAGAACGGTATTTTCCCGGTTTTAAGTTCTCCAAAGCAATGTGCATGATGCGCACTCTTTTCAAATGAATCACCTCGTACCCTAAGTAGGTGCACATCCGACGTATTTGTCGGTTCAAGCCTTGGGTAAGTATGATTTTAAAAGTATCTTCTTTTATTCTTTCCACCTGACATTTGTCTGTAATGGTGTCTAAAACAGGAACACCTTGGCTCATTTTTTTGAGAAAGGAATCGTGGATTTTTTTGTCCACACGTACGATGTACTCTTTTTCATGGTTGTTTTTAGAGCGAAGAATTTTGTTGACAATGTCTCCGTCGTTTGTCAAAAAAATAAGTCCTTCACTGGGTTTGTCCAAACGACCTATGGGGAAAATTCGTTCGGGGTAGTTGAGGAAGCTGATGATGTTGTCTCTTATCTTTGTGTCCGTCGTACAGGTAATGCCTGCCGGTTTGTTGAATGCTAAATAGATTGGTGACACTTCTTTGGTGATCAGTTGGTCGTATACAGTAATGCGGTCTGATTTTGTCACTTTTACACCCAGACCGACACTTTCTCCATTGACTTTTACATGTCCATCTTCAATGAGTTTGTCGGCGGCTCTTCGGGAGCAATAGCCCGTTTCAGAAATGGCCTTGTTGAGTCTTTTAGTTTCCATATCGAGTGCGATTGACTTTCAAAATCTTGTTATTTAATTTTGGGAATTTGGATGCGGGCCATGATGGGATAATGATCCGAAAAGGGTACGTTGAATGTTTTGAAATTGTTGATTTCAAAGCAGTTTTCGGTCAAAATAAAATCGATTCGAAAGGGGAAGACATAATCAAAGGATTTGCCCAATCCTACTCCGGCTTCCACAAATGCGTCTTTTTTTCCGTTCGATAACTGCCGGTACGCCCATGAAAAAGCGGTGTTGTTAAAATCGCCTAAAAAAATCGTTTTGTAGGGGGATGCCTTTTGATGTTCCAGTATTTTTTGTACTTGTACAACTTGTTTTGCAAAGGACTTTTTAAAACGGCTCAACAATGCTTCTGAGTCTTTTTGTCCAAAATTGTCTTTGTTTTTGTCAATGCTCATCGATTCCAAGTGGATGTTGTAAATCCTTAAAGTGTCTTCTTTTACAACGATGTCTGCAAAAATGGCATTGTTTCCCGATTTTTCAAAGTGCAAGGAACCTTTGTCAATCATTTTGTGTTTTGAGAACAAGGCTTGTTTGGCCAAAGAACGTCCGTTTGGATTTTTTTCGACATAGGAATAGGGGAAGTCCAAGGGAACTTTGTTTGTTGGGTAGTATTCTTGTATGCCCAAGACATCTGGATTCTGTTTTCGAATTAACAGCGCTGTCTTTTCCCCCAAGCTGTCCTTTTTTGACCACTTGGATTTGTTGAACAGACGTACATTGTAAGACATCACTTTTAAATCCTCATCCAAGAAGTCCTTCTTTTCTTGGAACCGAAACAGCGTTTGTAGGGTGTTGTATCCCAATCCTAATACCACTAGGGAAACAAAGAGTTGCTTTTTTAGTTTGAGCAACCAATACGTCAAAAAAAAAGCGTTTGAAAATAGCAGCAGTGGCATGCTCAAACTCATAACGGACAGCAGTCCAAAAGCGCTGGGATTTAGAAAGGGTATCACATATCCAAACAACGTAAAAACACCCAACAAGGAATTGATTAAAAATAAGAATTTATCGAAAAGAGATAATTTTTTCATGCGCAATGAAAGCTATTTTTTTCCTTGACGAAACAACAAGTCTTTTTCTTGTTGGTTCAAAGAATCGTATCCGGATTTGCTAATTTTATCGAGAATGTGGTCTATTTGTTCTTGATTTGTGGCGGCTGGTTTTTTCTTGGTTTTTACCTTGGATTTGTAGACGGTTTTAAGCGGTTTTTTAAAAGAGAACCATTTGTCAGTCGTTCTTTTGGTTTTGCGGGGTTTGTTTCCCAATTGCCTCACGGAAAAATAGCCAAACAAGGCGCCTCCTAAGTGGGCCAAATGCCCTCCTGCATTCCCTGAGGGAATTTGAATCAAGTCAATTCCTAAAAAAATAGCTGCCAAAACCCACAGTTTTACATAGCCGACAAATCGAAGTCGGAGTTCGTAATTGGGCAAGTAGGTAGCAAGACCGACAAAAATAGCCATTACAGCGGCAGAAGCCCCAACGAGATTGCTGTCTTGCTCCTGAAGCGCAGGAAAAAAATTGTAACTAAACAAATACAAAAGACCACCAAAAAAAGACCCGTATAGGTAAAAAGACACCAACTGTCGCGCTGAGAAATAAGAGACAAACAGTTCGCCTATATAATAAAGCACAAACATATTTGACAAAAGGTGAAAAAAGCCCCCGTGTAAAAACCCATAGCTCAAAATTGTCCAAGGACGCATAGCAAAGCGGTTTAAGTTTGCCGGCATAGAAAACCATTCAAAAATCAAGTTGTTGTCAGCAATGAATAAATAACCCAGTGTATTTGTCAAATAAGTCAACAAAAATGCAGCGACATTGAGGGATATCAATTTCTCAACGATACCAGCGGTTCTGTATTTTTCTAAGAGTTTGTTCATAAATAAATGTGCGTTCTGAGCGCGTAATAGTGCTTTGCAAATTACTTTTTTTTAAATGCATCGCCAACTTTTTAAGCATTTCAAATATGGGTCATTAATTCCAACGTTGAAACTGGTTTTGTTTCCAATACCAAGCGATTGCAAATCCGATGATGGCACCTCCAATATGTGCAAAATGCGCAATGTTTCCTACAGAATACTTAGTAACTCCGAAGAAAAAATCTCCGAGAATCATCACGGGAATAAAATATTTGGCTGCAATGGGGACCGGGAAAAATATCAATGCGAGTTTGGCATTTGGAAACAAAATACCAAAAGCAACCAGCACACCGTATATGGCTCCAGATGCTCCTACCGCTTGCATGTTAAACAAAGAAGCGATTTGATTGAATTGTTCTTGTGTGATCCCATTGATCACGCGCAAGTCGTTGGTTTGTCCTGCCTCTAAAATAGAGGTAATTTCTGCCTTTTGCAGTCCGAGTTCAATCAATACGTCATAAATTTGGTTGAACTGGTAGTAGTTCACCAATGTATAAATGATTCCAGCACCCAATCCAGCTGAAAAGTAAAAAAATAAAAACTTGTTGCGGCCCCAGGTCTGTTCCAAAGGGGTTCCAAAGGCCCACAATCCATACATATTGAATAAGATATGGGAAAAAGAGTATTGGCTGTGCATAAATATATGCGTCAAGTATTGCCAGTATCCAAAACCTGAGTTTTCAGGAAAATGCAAGGCAAAAAGACTTTGAAGATCAATTCCCTGAAATAGTTTGGGGGCGATGAATAAAATCACGTTGATGATGATTAGGTGCTTGATGCTTTCTGTTATTTTACCCATGCTCTTTAAGATTTAGTGGTGTTGAATAATTTGTCCAATTCACCCATCTGCAAGGTTTCAAACGTTTTTTTACCATAAGGAGATACCGAAGGCTCTTTGCATTGGAACAAATTATTTACCAAAGCCTCTTGTTCTTTTTCATTGAGTTTGTTGCCCGTTTTGATGGCCAAAGATTTGGCCAAAGACTTGGAGATGACATCCAATTGACCAAAACTGGTGTCCGGTATTTCTTCTTTGATGTCGCGAAGTAGTTCTTCGAGAATACTCGCAATCTGGCTTTCCGAAATGCTTGTTGGAATTCCTTTTATTACGATGGCCTCTTCTGTGATTTTTTCAAACAGAAATCCAGTACTTACAAGGTCTTCTTCAAGGTCTTTGATCACGGCAATTTCTTCCTTCGAGAATGAAATTTCGATGGGAAACAGCAATTGCTGGCTCGCCGCTTCTTTGACCGTGATGTGTTCCAAAAAGTTCTCGTACAAAATTCGTTGGTGTGCCAAGTTTTGGTGGATCAAAACCACTCCGGACACGATGGTGCTCAACAAGTACTTGTTGTGAATTTGAAAAGTTTTACCAGAGGCTGTGGTCTCATCTGAAGAGTCAAAACTCAGTTGTGAAAAAGCATTGCTTTCATCTTTAAAACCTGTGTACAAAGATTCCCAACTATCAGTTGCTGCTTTTTTTGACGTATTGGCAAAAGAATTTTTGGGATTGTGTTCGCTAAAAGGGTTGAAATTTGGGTCTACTGCAATCGTCGGGTTGCCGCTGTGTTCTTTTTTGCTCAATGCGTAAGGCGTATCCATCGAAGCATCTCGGTTGAAATCCAAAACGGGTGCGACATTGAATTGGCCAA
Organism: Flavobacteriaceae bacterium UBA7433; assembly: GCA_002477565.1. GTDB lineage: Bacteria > Bacteroidota > Bacteroidia > Flavobacteriales > Flavobacteriaceae > Flavicella. The sequence goes on along the minus strand of DLQL01000026.1, from coordinate 4,866 downwards.
GGCTGTGTTTTACACTTGCGCGTATGATTGCATACAAAACTTTTTCATTGTCGAATTTGATTTCAGTTTTCGTAGGGTGTATGTTGATATCGATTGTTTCTGTTGGGACAGTCAAAAACAAAAAATAAGAAGCGTGGTAACCGTTTCCTAGCAATCCTTCAAAGGCACTGTTCACAGCATGGTGCAGGTAGGCATTTTTGATAAATCGGTTGTTGACAAAAAAGAATTGCTCGCCACGTTTCTTCTTAGCGTATTCTGGTTTTACGACAAATCCGTTGATGGAGATGACATCTGTTTCCTCAGAAATTGGAACGAGCTTTTCGTTTGTTTTTCCGCCCAAGACCGCAACGATTCGTTGTTTTAGGTTGCCCGCTTTTAGGTTGTATATTTCCGCTTGGTTGTGGTTCATTGAAAAAGAAATCTCCTTGTGGGCGAGAGCTACTCTTTGAAATTCTGTAACGATATGCCTTGTCTCAATGGTGTCGGACTTTAAGAAATTTCGTCGAGCGGGAATGTTGAAGAATAAATTTTTCACGGCAACACTGCTGCCTTTTGTGGTCGCTTCTACTTCTTGAGAGATGACTTGTGATCCTTCAATTTTTAAGCAGGTGCCTAATTCCTCATCCTGCTGTTTGGTTTTTAGCTCAACATGGGCTATCGCTGCAATTGAGGCCATGGCTTCTCCACGAAAGCCTTTGGTGTTGAGGTGAAACAGGTCTTGGGCTTCTTTGATTTTAGATGTTGCATGTCTTTCAAAACAAAGGCGTGCATCCGTCTCGCTCATGCCCCTGCCATTGTCAATCACTTGAATTAAGGTCTTGCCAGCATCTTTGACGAGCAATTTGACTTCAGTAGCGCCCGCATCGATTGCATTTTCGATGAGTTCTTTGACCACAGACGCGGGTCTTTGAACAACTTCTCCGGCAGCAATCTGGTTGGCTACATGATCGGGCAATAATTGGATGATGTCTGACATTAAAAAAGCGTATGGAGTTCAAAAATATAAGCACAAATCCCTACAAGAATGGCAATGATGATTGCCAAACGTTTGTTGGTGTCTGCATCCGTCATTGTTTTTTTTGTCTTTGACCAATCTCTTTTGAGGCTGTTTTTGCTCAAATGTAAGGTGTAGGTGTTTTTTTTTACAGCAGTGTCATCAGCGTATTTTTCCTTTAATTTTTCCAAACGTTCTTTGCGCTCGTTGAAATAACGAGGCTTGTAATTGAATACGTAATGAGCTCTTTGTTTAAAGGGTGTGCCAAACATTATTTTTGGAATTGTATACTTTCAAAATTACAGAAATTAATGCGAACGGTCAAGAGATGTGGGAATTTAAAAGTGAAAAAACACTTTTATGAATTGCTCCATAAGGCTTTGTAAAAAGGAGGGGGGCTTACAGTTGTTTCAACACTGCCATTTTGATGGCTGCAACGGCACATTCTACCCCTTTGTTACCGTGAACACCTCCAGATCTTGCCATGGATTGTTCTCGGGTGTCATCCGTCAATACACAAAAAATTACGGGGGTTTCTTGTTGGATGTTCAAGTCTTTGATCCCTTGTGAGACTCCATCGCAGACGAAATCAAAGTGTTTTGTTTCCCCTTTGATGACATTTCCAATTGCAATTACAGCATCCAGGTTTTGTGTCTGAACCATTTTTTTTGCACCATAAATCAATTCAAAGCTTCCTGGAACCTCCCATTTGAGAATGTTTTCGGGAAGTGCGCCATTTGCTTTCAAAGTCTCTAGAGCTCCTTCGAACAAAGCGTTGGTGATTTCTTCATTCCATTCCGAAACAACCATCCCAAAACGAAATTTTTTTGCGTTTGGGAGGCTTGTTTTATCGTAAGCAGATAGATCGGTCGTAGCCATGCAGTTATTTTTGCGCGTACTTAGCTTTGTTGATATGCATTTCAATGTCTTTTGCGGCGGAAGTTGTTGCGTATTTTTCTTTTACTTCTGTAAACAATTCCACAGCTTTTTCTGCAGCTCCAAGTTTCAAGGCAGTGTTGGCGGCTTTGATTAAGAACAAAGGCGTCAAGGCAACATTGCTTTTTGTGCGCGCTGCTTTTTCGTAGTATTCCAAAGCGTCTTCAGCTTGATTCAAGTTGGCAAATGCATCTCCGATTGCTCCCAATGCGGCAGGTCCCAAAAGGACGTCTTCTGATGAGAAAGCTTCTAGGTATACAATGGCTTGCTGGTAGTCATTTGTTTTTAGGTAGGAGATTCCAGCGTAGTAATTTGCCAAATTTCCTGCAGCAGTTCCCTTGTACTTTTTTGCAATGTTTACAAAACCGTATTTTCCATCGCTTCCTTGCAGCGCCAAATTGTAGATTGAATCCGCCGCAACATTCATCGAGGTCGCTTTTTCAAAATGATCCTTTGGGAAGGCCAATTCATTGGCGGCTTCGAGTTCTTTAGGAGCCTGTATATAGGTTGTATATGCCAAATATCCTAAGATCAAAACAACCACTGCAAGCAAAGTGGAAAACAAAGGCTTTTGATTCTTTTCAATCCATTGTTCAGAACGGGAAGCTGTCTCGTCTAATGTGTTGAATACTTCAGCCGTTGTGCTGTCGCTTTCTACAGCTTCTAATGGAGCTTTGTTGATTTTTTTTTGACCTTTTTTCTTGTAGGTTGCCATTCTTTATAATTTCTTAAGTTTTTAGTATGCTATTTTCTAACAATTTGGGGCAACGAGATATCATCCGTTTTCCAATGTTGAGGAGCAAAAATAGTTTTTTTAATTGGATTTTAAAAGCCTCTTTTTGGCAAAATTTTAATAATTTGCACATTCTTACGTATTCGAAAGTTTCCCTATGTATTTGCAAAAACTATCCTTAGTCAATTATAAAAATTTAAGCCATCAAGTATTTGATTTTGAGCACAAAATTAATTGTTTTGTGGGGGGGAACGGTGTTGGGAAAACCAATGTCATGGATGCAATTTACTATTTGTCTTTTGCAAAAAGCTATTTCAATTCCGTAGCTATTCAGAACATCCGTCACGGAGAAGATTTTTTTATGTTGGAGGGAAATTACCTCGTCAATGAGCGTGAGGAGCAGATTTTGTGTAGCCTTAAAAAGGGGCAAAAAAAAATCGTCAAACGCAATGGCAAATCTTATGACAAGTTTTCTGACCATATCGGAAAACTTCCATTGGTTATTATTTCCCCTGCAGACCGCGATTTGATTGTAGAAGGAAGTGATACCCGTCGAAAATTTGTAGATGGAGTGATTTCTCAACAGAATCAAGGCTATTTAAAAGCCTTGCTTGCCTACAACAAGGTTTTGGTACAAAGAAATGCACTGCTCAAGTTTTTTGCTGCCAACAGAACTTTCGACGCTCAAAACTTACAAGTCTACAACGAGCAGTTGGTTTTTTATGGAACGACCATCTTTAAAGAGAGAAGTCAATTTTTACAAGCATTTATCCCTATCTTTAAAAAACGTTACGAAACCATCGCAAACGCTCAAGAAACCGTTGCGTTGCGCTATAAATCTCAGCTGCAAGAAGGTTCTTTTTTGACGTTGTTAGAAGACGCTCTGGAGAAAGACCGTTTGCTTCAGTACACCAGTACGGGGCTTCACAAAGACGATTTGTTGTTCGAAATCGAAGGATTTCCAGTCAAAAAATTTGGTTCTCAAGGCCAACAAAAATCATTTTTAATCGCTTTGAAATTGGCGCAATTTGATTTTATCAAACAAGAATCAAAAACAACCCCTTTGCTCTTGTTGGATGATATATTTGACAAGTTGGATGAAAACAGGGTTTCACAGCTCATTGCTTTGGTCAACCATGAAGACTTTGGGCAAATATTTATCACTGATACCCATGCAGAACGAACAGAAGAAGTGGTCAAAAGAATCAATCACTCCTACAAAATGTTCCAACTGTAACTGATTTAAAAGAAAGCAAGCCTCAAAACTGTGTCCAAAAAATAAAACCATGTCGAAACGTCAAAACGAATACCTTTCCTTAAAAAATCTGATGGGTGAGGTGCTCAAAGAAAACAACCTGTCCAAAGGAATGAAAAAAATTTCAATAGAGGAAAATTGGGCTTCTTTGATGGGGAATGGAGTGGTCTCTTATACCCAGGAAGTTACTTTAAAAGGGACAACCTTGTACGTGAAATTGAATTCCTCTGTATTGAGAGAAGAACTCAGTTATGGCAAAGAAAAAATACGAGCGATGATGAATGAAGCCTTAGGCAAAGAGGAAATCAAAAAAATAATGTTTTTGTAAGCGTGTTTTTGATTGTTGTGCTATCAAAAGAAGCAATAGCACGCTTTGTGAAGGAGGGTGGTTTTGCTTTAAGCCAGCAGTGTTTTGGGGCCTTGGGTTTCGTGAACGTTCAGAATTTTTAAAGACTTTACAAACCCATCCTCCTTCTTTTCAAAAGGTGTGATAGGCGCGATTGCAAGCGTTAAAAAAAGACTGCCCAAAAAGAATGACTTGATTTTCATAAAAAAACAATTACGCTACAAAATTACTGCTAGGCAATGGTTTTTGAGTTATCGAATTGTTAAGAAATTGTTTTTTAATTTAAAGAAGAACTGTCTTTTCGAGAACGTAGGCAATCATGTTTTCAATGGTTTTTTGAGGATTTTCACTAAAAATTCCCAACTTCCTATTGGCCAAGATGGCATTCATGGAACAAGCTCGGTGTCCCAGTAGTTTGGAAAGTCCATAAATTCCTGCAGTTTCCATTTCCAAGTTCGTAACTTTTAAATCTTTGTAAGAAAAAGAAGCTATTTTTTCATGCAATGTTTCACAGGCAAGAGGCAAGCGAAGTACGCGTCCTTGAGGGCCGTAAAAACCGTTTGCGGTCATGGTAATTCCTTGCGCAACCTCAGGTCCGTCTA
>DLQL01000064.1 GCA_002477565.1 Flavobacteriaceae bacterium UBA7433 | reverse complement strand
GGTCTTGGAGTTTGATTTGTCCAAGCCAGAGGTCAAGTGGTTCCAAGGAGGGAAGTTAAACATTACTGAAAATTGTCTCGACCGACACTTGAAAAAATTAGGCAACAAAACAGCCATTATTTGGGAGCCCAACAATCCCGATGAAGAATCGCGCTACATCACCTACAGGCAACTCTATGTAAAAGTGTCTCGTTTTGCAAATGTTCTCAAAAACAACGGCGTTCAAAAGGGAGATCGGGTATGTCTTTACATGCCTATGATTCCAGAATTGTCCATTGCCATGTTGGCTTGTGCACGAATAGGCGCGGTGCACTCCATTGTTTTTGCAGGTTTTTCAGCGACAGCACTTTCCAGTCGAATCAACGATTCAGAATGCACGTTGTTGATCACCGCAAACGAAGTGTATCGGGGCACCAAACCCATCAACTTAAAAGCTGTCTGTGACGAAGCGCTTGAAAACTCCCCTTGTATAAAAAAGGTAATTGTTTACAGAAGAACCGTAGAACCTACCCATATGAAAGCGGGAAGAGACGTCTTTTGGTTTGACGAATTGCAAAAAGCACCTGTGGACTGCGAAGCAACAGAAATGGATGCCGAAGACATGTTGTTTGTCCTCTATACCTCTGGGTCTACGGGGAAGCCAAAAGGAATGGTTCACACCACAGGGGGCTACCTGATAGGGACTGCCTACACGTTTCAAAATGTATTTCAATACCAAAAAGACGATGTCTATTGGTGTACTGCAGATATCGGCTGGATTACGGGGCACTCTTATATCATCTACGGACCTTTGGCAGCAGGAGCAACGACAGTCATGTTTGAAGGAGTTCCTTCTTATCCAGACTACGGACGCTTTTGGGAAATTGTAGAAAAATTAAAAGTCACTCATTTTTATACAGCCCCCACGGCCATCCGTGCATTGGCAAAACATCCCTTGGATTTTGTTGAAAAGTACGACCTATCGAGTTTGAAAGTATTGGGTTCGGTAGGAGAGCCGATCAACGAAGAAGCATGGCATTGGTACAACGACAATATAGGTAAAGGCACCTGTCCGATTGTAGACACTTGGTGGCAAACCGAAACCGGAGGCATCATGATTTCACCTTTGGCAGGAGTGACGCCTTTAAGGCCTACCTTTGCGACACTGCCATTGCCAGGAGTTCAGCCCGCCTTGATGGATGAAAATGGAAAAGAAATTACGGCCTCTCCTGCAGAAGGAAGGTTGGCCATGAAAGCCCCTTGGCCTTCCATGGCAAGAACCATTTACGGAGACCACCAACGATACAAAGACACGTATTTCTCTACCTACAAAAACATGTATTTCACAGGAGATGGTGCTTACAGGGATGCGGTAGGCAATTATAGAATCACAGGTCGTGTAGACGATGTGGTCATAGTGTCCGGTCACAATTTGGGGACAGCGCCCATCGAAAACGCCATCAATGAACACCGCGCGATTGCTGAAAGTGCAGTCGTTGGATTTCCACATGATGTCAAAGGGAATGCCCTGTATGCCTATGTAACCAAATACGATGGGGTGGCATTGTCCGATGAAGAACTGCGTATTGAAATCAACCAACAAATTGCAGGCTCTATTGGCGCAATTGCCAAACTCGATAAAATTCAGTTTGTAAGTGGTTTGCCCAAAACGAGGTCCGGAAAAATCATGCGGCGTATTTTGCGAAAAATTGCCAGCGATGACGCTGGAAATCTTGGAGACATTTCTACCTTGCTCAACCCAGAAGTGGTCGAACAAATTAAAAGCAAGGCATTGGTCTAAAGCCAGTATTGAAAGCTGTTTTTCTCCAAAGAGTTCTAAAATCAACAGCGTTGTTTGCGAATGGCGTTGAAAATTTGAGCGTAATAAACATTTCCATGAGGCACAAAGCCCTCAGAGAACTTAGGGCGTTTCAGATCCGTTTCGAGTTTTTTTAACGAAATCCATTTTACGGCTGCTACTTCTTCTTTTTGTAAATTGAAGACTGTGTCGCTGTCGGCTAGCTCGTACAAAAACAAATGGTGCAATTCCCAATCTATCAGAAGTGCACCATGGGTGTTTTTATGTGTGCTGTAACCGATTTCTATCAAATCCTTTTCTTGGATGTTAAGACCAATTTCTTCCAAAACTTCTCTTTTTGCAGTCAAAGCAGGAGTTTCGCCGAAAGCGATGTGACCGGCAACAGAAACGTCCCACAAATCGGGAAACGTCTCTTTGTTGGGGTTTCTTTTTTGAATCAGTACCTCGCCATTGGGCGTATAGATCCAGACATGAACAGTGGCGTGGTAATGCCCTTTTTGATGTGCCACTGATTTCAAGCAACGCATTCCGTTGGGAGTGCCGTCAAGATTCAGAAGTTCGATGTATTCATCCATGTCAGTCCTCACAACTTTTATGTGCCGTGACTATTCCTTAAAATAACTAAAAGTCTCTCCGTTTTCAATCTTTAATAAACTTTCGTAAATCAATTTGATGACGTTTTCTACATCCTCCTTGTTTACCATTTCTACGGTTGTGTGCATATAGCGCAAAGCCAAAGAGATCAACGCAGAAGGCACGCCGCCATTGCTGTACGCAAAAGCATCGGTGTCGGTTCCAGTAGCTCTTGAAGAGGCATGTCTTTGAAAGGGAATGTTGTTTTCCTCTGCCGCTTCGATGATCAAATCTCGCAAGTTGTGTTGAATGGCAGGTGCGTAGGATATCACAGGGCCGTCTCCGCATTTGGTTTCTCCTTCTACTTTTTTCTCAATCATTGGAGTGGTTGTGTCGTGGCAGACATCTGTGACAATTGCGACATTGGGCTTGAGGGTCTGTGTGATCATCTCAGCTCCTCGCAATCCAATTTCTTCTTGAACGGAATTGGTGATGTACAATCCAAAAGGCAGTGTTTTGTTGTTCTCTTTCAAAAGACGGGCAACTTCCGCAATCATAAAACCACCCATTCTGTTGTCCAATGCACGACAGACAAAATTGTTTTTGTTTAAAATCATAAACTCATCGGGGTAGGTGATGACGCAACCCACATGCACCCCAAGCGCTTCAACTTCCTCTTTTGTTTTGCAACCCACATCGATAAAGATGTTTTCCAATTTGGGCGTGTCCTCTTTTCCTTTCATTCGGGTGTGAATGGCTGGCCAACCGAAAAGCCCTTTTACAATTCCTTTTTTTGTGTGGATGTCGACGCGTTTGGACGGAGCGATGATGTGGTCGCTTCCGCCATTTCGAATTACATAAATCAAGCCTTCAGGAGTGATGTAGTTTACATACCATGAAATCTCATCGGCGTGGCCTTCTATTACGACTTTGAAAGGAGCATCTGGATTGATGACTCCTACAGCAGTGCCGTAGGCATCCGTTATAAAAGTATCTACATAAGGCTTGAGGTAGTCCATCCAAATTTTTTGTCCGCCACTTTCATGCCCGGTTGGAGAAGGGTTGTTCAGGTAGCGTTCGAGAAAATCAATGGATGTTTCGTTTAAGATCGATGTTTTACTCATATTAAGGAATGCTTGAAGTTAGTGTTTGAATTGATTTCAAAAATACAGAATAGTTTTGGGAGTGCAAAGCGTCATTTTTGGAAAATTCAGCTATTTTTATTGCGTACTCGGATGTTTTGGAAGTGCTTTTTTGAGGCTTTCTTTTTTTTTGAAAAAGCTCCTTTGTAAAAGGTTGACAAACAAATTTCACAAATCGGTGAAAAATCAATAAATTTGAAGGCTGCTGTAATTTTATTTTTCAATGAAAAAGACTTGCTTTGTTATTTTGTTTTTTTGGGTTGCATTGCTTTCGGCTCAAGACAAAGATTCGCTAGATTTTCAAAAATACACGCTTTTTAAAGGAGATACTTTGTTGGTCAGTTTGGATGAGGTACAACTCATGCAAAAACTCGAATTCAAAACATACAATGACAAGCGCTATTATTATTGGTTTCGTAAAAAAGTATTGAGAGCCTATCCATATGCTAAATTGGCATCCGAACGTGTGGGAGTTGTCTATGAACAACTCGACGAAATCAGTTCCAAAAGAAAAAAGAGAAGGCACGCCAAGCGTGTTCAAAAATACATGGAAAAAGAGTTTACCGCTCAGTTGAAAAAATTGACAAGGACAGAAGGGCGCGTTTTGATCAAATTGATCCATCGGGAAACGGGAGTTCCTACCTATGATTTGGTCAAAGATTTGCGCAGTGGGTGGAAGGCTTTTTGGTACAATACAACGGCCAATTTTTTCAAACTTTCTTTAAAGGATAGGTACGACCCCTTCAATGTACAAGAAGACTATATGATTGAAGACATCTTGCAACGTGCTTGGCGAGACAACCTGATAGAATTGCAAGATTCAAAACTAAATTTTGATTTTATTGCGATTCCAAAGCGCTGGGATTTTGGAAAACCCAATAAAAAAAAGAAGTCTTGACGCCTTTGCACTCCGGTTCAATACGCTCATAACGAGGCTCTAAAAACAAAGAAGAAAAAAGCCCCAAAAAAACCATTGTCAAACCAAAAAGAGCCGCTATCTTTGCAGCCGCTTCGGCTAGTGCAGCCCTGCGTTAGAAGTGTACACATTTGTACAGAACAATTAAAAGAAAGCTTTGAGAAAATAACCAAAAAATAATTTGGTAACTTTTAAAAAAGCGTTTACATTTGCACCCCGCTTCGATACGCAAGTAGACAAGCGAGAAAAGCAATAGAGGTGAAAGCCTCAATTGTGATTCACAAAGTTCATTGAAAATATTGAAAT